>JANXYD010000429.1 GCA_025350265.1 Hyphomicrobiaceae bacterium
AGCCGCTGCAGGATGCGTTCGTCATGGACGGCGCGATCAACGAGATCCAGGCACAGCGCGGAAAGCTCCGCGCTCGGTTGTTCGATATGGTCCTCGATCTGGCGCAGCGTAAAGCTGTAGTAGGCGCGTTCGTCCCAATAGATTTCGCCATCCATCGTCGCGAAATCGAATGCACACGCACGAGCACGCGCTTCGAGGTTGGGGCGGGGTGAAATGATGTGACGCTGCATGTTCAGCCTGCCGCCCTTCCCATGAAGCCGAAGCCTGTTCTGCCGAAGCCCCCGCGCGCGACGATACCGGTTGTCGATTTTGATGTGGACGTGTTGCTACTCGCATAGCCGCCGCCCGAGTAACCGCTCGTGCCACCCGATCTGGGCCGGTTGCACGCGTCCGGTTGAGCTGGATCGTCGGATCGACACGTCCGGGACGCAGAAGCGGCGGCAAGGAGGCCAATGGTGCCGACGCCAAGAACAGCAAGCGCAATCGCCGCCGCTCGCTTGCGCTGCGGTGGCCCGTCCAGTGGCATTTTGGGGGATGTTTTTGGTGCGGGGCGATTGAGCCTGCCGAACGTTGGCCTGCTTGGAGGCTTGAGGTGCTTGCCGTGGTCATCCATCGCGAACCCACCTGATGCGAACAACCAGTTGCGAGCAAAATCCCGGAAAACTAAGTGAAACGGCTGACAACGCTAAACTATCGGTGCGGATTCAACAATTTTCAAGCAACCAAGGCACCGGGTCACTCAGCATTCTGACGTCGTGGACGCCCGAAGCTGGGGCATAAGCCGACAGTCGTCAAGTTTGCGGCAGCACTGTGGGGTCGGCCGTCCGGACACGGCGAGGCAACACTCAGGTAGATGTTGGCCCACGCGCCGCGCAGGAAATGGCTTTGGTCTATCGTATCATCATGGCGCGCGCTCATGGCCGACGGCATCGCAGAACGGATGTCGACATGATCGAGGACGCAGGGTGTGGACACCGACTTCCATGTGCTCAGTAACGCGTCGTCAACTCCGTCAACCACGCCGGCGACCACGCCACGAGTTTCGTTTCGACGGATTTATCGAAGCCCGTCACGACTGCGAGGCCTACGAGCAACAGCAAGGCACCCAAGGCCATCTTCATGGCGCCGCCCGCGTTCAGCATGCGTCCGCGCAATCTCAGCATTGCCTCACGCGAGAGCATGCCGATGAGGAGGAGCGGCAAAGCTGCCCCTAAACCGAACATCAGCATGGTTACGGCGACCTGCCCGAGATCGCGGCCTTGGGCGGCGAGCACCGAGGCTGCACCCAGTGTCGGGCCGACGCACGGACTCCAGACTGCGCCAAGCAGAAGGCCAACCAAGAATTGCCCTCTAAGACCGCCGGCATCGACGGTACCCAAATGCTCAGAGGCCCAATTTGAAGCCGGCCCAGCAGCCGTTGCAAACTCTTGCTGGACGCGCGGCACCAGCAGAACCACACCGATCAGCATCATGATTGCTGCTGCACCGTAACGAAACACGCCAGCATCCAAACCAAGCGCGAAACCAACAGTCGCGACGAACATTCCGATCGCGATAAAACTCAAGGCAAGTCCGGCAGCAAGTGCCACCGGACCTTGTCTGTGCTGCGATGCCGCCGTTCCAAGTAGGATTGGCAGCAACGGCAGGACGCACGGAGAAAGTGTCGAGAGAACTCCAGACAACAGCGCGAGGCCGAGAACTGCAGACGTCATGGGGCGGCTCCGAGTTATTTCGATCAGAGCGCCTTCGCGAGCAGGGCTTCGATCGATTGTTGCTTGGCGTCGCCGACGAGGCGGCCCATTTCCTTGTCGCCTTTGAACACGATCAGCGTGCTCTGCATGGTCGCCTTGAGCGCCTGCACGTCACTTTTCTGGTTATCGAAGTCGACTTCAAGTTTTACGAAATTCTTGAAGCGCGCCTGCTTGTCGAGTTCGCCGAGGACCGCCTTTTGAGCCTTGCACGTCGGACACCACGTCGCCGTAATCTCGACCAGCACCGGCTTGCCGGTTTTCTGGGCGGCGATCAGGTCCGCCGGGGTAAACTTGGCGGCCAAAGCGGGCAGCGCGAAGACGGCCGGTAGTGCGATTGCTAGAAGTGCGAGGCGGCGGCGGGAGATCATGGTGTTTACTCTCTGGTGATTTGTCATTGTCGCCCCAACGTCGACCGCGAAGGACGACGAGCGTGAGAGAATTCGCGCAGCAGGGGTTTAACGTTACATCTTCACAGTCTTGTGTTCTGAGTTGAAGGTGCACTGCCGCCTGGTCCTATGATCGCCCCGCCCGACGCGCTATGCCGTGTAACGAAACCATTTCAGCCAGCGAACATCCCCTTGAGAGACGTACACCGAACCCCCGAAGACTTGGCGACACTGATGCGCGCCGCCAATTCAGGTGACGCTGTTGCTTATCGTCAGGTGTTGGCGGGGTTGGCTGGTAATTTGCGGATAATCGCGCGGCGCGGCTTGGCCAGGGCCGGGCGCAGCGGTGACGACGCGGAGGACATCGTGCAGGAGACATTGCTGGCGATCCACCTCAAGCGGCATACTTGGAACGAAGCGTTACCGCTGATGCCATGGGTGCGCGCTATCGCCCATCACAAGCTGGTCGACGCGATGCGTCGGCGCGGCTTTCGCACCCATCTGCCGATAGAGGATTTCGAAGACACGCTGGGTGCTGACGCTACTCCCTCGCCCGCGTGGTCGAGCGAATGCGAGGTGCTGTTGTCACGGCTGCCCGAGCGGCAACGTCAGATCGTGCAGGCGATGTCTATTGAAGGCCATAGTGCGCGGGACATAGGTGTACGTCTCGGCATGTCAGAAGGCGCGGTGCGCGTTGCCTTGCATCGGGCGCTCAAGGCTCTGGCAGAGGGATTGGCGGGGGTCGAAAAATGAGGACCGATGATTTAATTACCTCGCTGGCGGCCGATACGAGCGCGCTGAGTCCACCACTGCGCCAGTCGGTTGTCGGCGGGCTGATTTGTGCGGTCTTGGCAGCATCGATTATATTCTTTTCAGTGAGCGGCCCTCGGATTGATTTCGGTGCAGCACTCGGGACGTGGCGCTTCGATTTCAAACTGTTGCTTGTTGCGGCCTCGGTCCCGGTGACGGCTTTCGTTTGCGTCAGAATGGGGCGACCGCTGCCCTCGACGACGTGGCCGTTCGCCGTCCTGCTCGCAGGCCTGCTTGCGGCCGCCGTATCGTTTGAGCTCGCCGTGACGCCGTCCGATACGTGGTTTCCGAATTGGCGCGGAACGAATGCCCTCCTGTGCCTGGTGGCGATCCCCGCACTGTCGGTTCTTCCATTGCTGATTTTGCTGCTGTCACTGCGCTCGGCGGCACCCGCGTCGCCGGCACGAGCGGGCGCGGCAGCCGGGGCTGCATCGGCTGCCATCGGTGCCGCGCTCTATGCGACGCACTGCTTTGACGATTCGCCGCTGTTTGTTGCGACTTGGTATGTCCTTGGCGCACTGCCAGTCGTGATGCTCGGCGCAATGATGGGCAAGCGCTATCTGCGCTGGTGACAAACTCCACTGACCGATCGTTCAATCATCGGCCGAGCAAAATCAGCAAGACGACATTGAGGACAGCGAGTATTGCGGCGAGGCCTTGCCACACTCTCAGCGGATTGCGCTGCAGCAGCGGCACCGTGCGGCTCTCGACAAAGCTGGCATTGGGCTTGCGCAAATCCTCGACCAGAGCCGACAAGACCTCGGTGCGCTGTTCTGGACTCTTGTGCAAGGCTTTGGCCAGCGCCGCGTCGATCCAGCGCGGAATATCGGGCCTGAGCGAATGCGCGGGAATATAGTGCAGTTTGTCGACATCACGAGCGCTGCTGAAGCCACGCCCGTATGGTAGCCGGCCGACCAGCAGTTCATAGGCGATGACACCGAGCGAGTAGATGTCGGAGCGCGTCGTCGGCGTTTCGCCGCGATGATATTCCGGTGCGGTGTAGCCCTCGGTGCCAACCAGTGTCGGCCGCTCGATGACCACCGGCGCTTCCTCGACGCCGGCAACGCGCGCCGAACCGAAGTCGACGATCTTGATCGTCCCGGCGCGGTCGATCAGAATATTTTCCGGTTTCAAATCCCGGTGCAAAATCTCCTTGCGATGGAAAACCCGTAGTCCGCGCGCGATCTGCTCGACAATGGCGCGGACGGTTTCGAGATCTCGATCGGGGTGATCCAACATCCATTGGCGCAGTGTCTGCCCGTCGAAATATTCGGTGACATAATAGAGCGACCGGCGCACGCGATTGGTCGGCAGCACCTTCAGTACGTTTGGGCTCGACACAAGATTGCCGACCCATTCCTCGCGCGTGAACATTTCGATATAGGCGGCATTGTCCTCGAAATTGACCGACGGCGTCTTGAGAACGACCAGCGCGCCGCTATCCTTGTCTTCCGCCAGATAGACCTGAGTGCGGTTGCTCAAGTGCAAATCGCGAACGATCCGGTAGCCCTCAAACTCACTGGCCGGACCAAGTTCCGGCGGAAACGGAAGCACGGATAGTCGCTGCAGCAGCGCTTCCTGACTGCTGCCGCCCGTGCTGTCGACGCGCACGATCTGGCAGGTAAGGTTGTCGTCGCTACCGTTCGTGTACGCCGCCTCGACGATGCGTTCGGCTGCGCCGTCGAGATCGTCCGGCGTTGCGCGGATGATATTCGCCATCTGCGCGTCGCGGACATGATCGTGCACGCCGTCGGTCGTAAACAGAAAGATATCGCGGGGTTCGACTGCCAGTGTCCGATAGTCGACGGCGAGGTCGCGTGAAATGCCGAAAGCGCGTGAAAGGTATTCCTGGCTTTTTGAAACGCGCACGCGATGATCGGTCGTCAAGCGCTCGATCGCGCCGTCCCGCAGCAGATAGATGCGCGAGTCGCCCGCATGGAACAGATACGCCATCGACGATTTCAAGACGACGCCGGAGAATGTGCTCACCATGCCCCGGCCCGACGCATAGTGAGCCTCGCTCTGGCTGTGCAGCCACCGGTTGGCCGCCGACAGAACGCGCTCCACCGACGTCTTGACGGTCCACGATTGATGCGTGGCGAAATAATCGTCGAGAAAGCTGCGAACGCAGGTTTCGCTGGCCTCTTTGGCCGCCTCGCTCGAACTCATGCCGTCGGCGATGGCCATGGCGACGCCCTTCGTCTCCAATAGGACCGGCTCCGGCACCAGCACGCCGTAGGAATCGTCATTGCGATTTTTACGGCCGGCGGTGGAATGCTGGCCGACCGTGATGTGAAGTGCAGTGGTCATGGTTATGAATATGTCGCCGGGTGAAGGCTTCACGCTACATCGATCATCGTCACCGAGCCATCCGGCATCTCTTCGGCCATTTGTCCCTTCGGTTCCTCGACAAACAAGTAAATGAGCGCAAAACCGGCAACCGCGGTAGCCGAAGCCGCGAGAAAGAACGTCTGCGGCGTCACAAACGAATAGAGCGTCAGGAACAGCACGCCGCCAACATTGCCGAAGGCACCCACGATGCCGGCGATCTGGCCCGTCAGTCGCCGCTTTATGAGCGGCAGCATGGCGTAGACTGCGCCGTTACCGGCGTTGACGAACAGTGAGCAGGCGATTGTCACGACGACACCGAAGACGACACCGGTCTTGGGACCGATGAAACTCATGCCAAAATAGCCGAGCGCGGTTCCAAACATGCACGCCAGCATCAGCGGGCGACGGCCAAAACGATCGCTCAGTCCGCCGCCTGCCGGGCGCGCAAAGAAAGTCGTCGACCCGAAGCTCGCGCCGACAAATCCAGCAAAGGCGAGCGACAAGGCAAACGTGTCCTTGAACAACAATGGCAGCACCGAAACGACGGCGAGTTCGGATCCAAATGTCACCAGATAGGACAGACACAACACCGCGACTTGCCGGAACTTGTAGCGCTGAAGGCTCGGCACCGGCACACCAGACAGCATCGGCCGATTGATCCGCACCGCGTCCCAAACTTGATAGAAAAAAAGTGCCGCGAGGACAGCATAAATGGCTGCCGTTGCGGCGCTCGGCAGCAGTTTGAGCTTGGCCGGGCCCAAGGTCCACGCCATCAACGCCAGCGCCAGCACGATGGGTATTTGAAGGATCACATACAGTAGAAAATCGCCACGGCTCGAAACCTCCAGGGCGCCCATCTTTTTCGGACTGAAATAAGTCGCGCCCTTGGGCGTATCGCGAACGGAGGCGTAAAACACCGCCGAATAGAGGATGGCAATGATACCGGTGATCGCGATGGCCCAACGCCAACCCTGGTCGCCGCCGACCATCAGCGCAATGGTCGGCAATGTTACGGCCGCCGCAGCCGAGCCGAAATTGCCGAAGCCGGCGTAGATGCCTTGTGCGAGGCCGGTCTCCCTGGCCGGAAACCACTCACCTATCATCCGGATGCCAACGACGAAACCGGCACCGACGATGGCGAGAAAAAACCGCGACAACGCCAGCGTGGCGAAGTCGGTGGCGAGCGCGAATGGGAAACAGAGCGCGCCGGAGACCGCCAGTAGAAGCGAAAACATCAGCCGCGGACCGAATTTGTCGACCAGCATGCCGATGATGACGC
>JANXYD010000432.1 GCA_025350265.1 Hyphomicrobiaceae bacterium
GCGTGTTCACCGACGACATGATCGACGCGTATATCGAACTGAAGATGGCCGAAGTCGAACGCACCGACATGACCCCGCATCCGGTCGAATTCGACATGTACTACTCGTGCTGATCCGCCAGATGCCGGTGGGCATCTGAAGGCGAAACACAAAGGGCGGCTCCAGCGATGGGGCCGCCTTTTTTGATGACGCGATCGCGACCGAACAATGCTGTGTGATCGCTAGATATTCTCCCCCCTACTCCGCCGCCACTTCCCGCCGAATTGCGTTCGGCTCGGCCCAGATGACGCGCAACAGAGTCACGGCGAACGCGTCCGGCGTCAACGACTTGCCTTCCCAACCGCGGACCATGCCGTGCTTGCGCCAGAAGCAGCACGCGAATACTTCCTGTGTAAGCTCGAATTTCTCGCGGTTCTTGGCGACGCTCACAACGCGGCGTGCGCGCTCCAGTTGCTCGGTTGCGCTTCCTTGCCGACGAAAACATTTCAAAGCTCACACTTTATCCGGAAGCATTCTAACCCTCCCCGTCAGCTTTCGCATTCGACTTCCCACCTTTGCGGCCGGCGGTGACGGCTTTCTTGCGATCCCTAGCGAAGTTTCCTGAACTTTGCTTGCCGCCCTCCCGGCCGCTATCGGACGCCCTGCCCGGATCGCGCCGGAAGTTGCCACCACTCTTGCTGCCACCCTTACTGCCGAGCTCCGCGCGTTTCTCCGGGCTCATGGACGCGAAGCCACGCTTCGGCTGACCTTTTTTCTTGGGCACCAAAACTCTCCGAACTCAAACCGTCTTACAAAAAGGAACTAGTTGCCGGCTCACGCCGTTCCGTTTGCGCAAGCGAAGCGAAGCGTGGTGGAAAACCAGGGAGAATGGCTGTGAACGGCATAATTTATCTTGTCGGACTGATTGTCGTCGTGATGGCGGTTTTGAGCCTGTTTGGATTGCGTTAAGGAGGGTTTCATATGGCTACTACCAATTACGGCGGCCCCATCGCGGGTCAAGCCGCTCCGCGCGTCGACACGCTCGAAAGCTCAGATCAACTGCTCGCAATGCCCTACGTCGAGTGGTCGGCGGTTTTCGCCGGCGTGGTCGTCGCGCTGGCGCTTGATTTTGTGCTGCTGACCTTCGGATCAGCGGTCGGATTATCGGCGGTATCGCCCTGGACAAGCACGCGCTCATCGGTGACGGCCGTTTCCTATGGTGCAGCGTTCTGGATGATGCTGGTCAATATCTGGGCGTTCGCGCTCGGCGGCTATCTGTCCGCACGCATGCGTCACCGTCGTCCAATCACGGGGCAAACCGAGGTTGAATTCCGCGATGGCGCGCACGGAGCCATCGTTTGGGGATTTGCCGTAACGATCGCTGGCTTGATGGCGGCCTTGCTGTCGCTATCGATTGCTCGCGGTGCGGCGGATGGTGCAGTCTCGAATTCAAGCGTGGCCAACGTCGTCGCAACCGATACCTTGCTGCGCACCAATCGTACCGCTGCCGAAGCGCGAAACGACGAAGCGCGCGGTGAGGTTGGCCGCCTCCTTGCAAGTTCGTTGGGTGCGCAGGGCTTGTTGCCGACCGACCGTACGTATCTGTCGCAAGTGGTGGCGCAGCGCACCGGTCTGACCGCTGCCGAAGCCGACAAACGTGTCGACGACACCATCGTCCGCTTCAAGGATGCCACCAATCGTGCGCGCAAATTGTCGGTGCTCGTCGGCTTTCTCACGGCGGCCACGTTGCTACTCGGCGCCGCGTCAGCCTGGTGGGGCGCAACCGTCGGCGGCAAGCATCGTGACGAAGGAACCATCTGGCATGGCCTCGGTGGGCACACCCCGTTCGCAAGTTTATGGATGAAATGAGTTCATCGGAAAAACAAGGAGGTTCACATGCGTGACATTGTTTTGTGGTTCGCGGGCGTTCCGATTTTCGCGATCATCATTATGCATCTCTTGGGAGTATTGAAATAATATAATGCCGACTGCCGACACTCGATCAAAACCCGCGCGACATCCAGCGCGGGTTTTGCCGTATTACTTCAGAAACACTGCCTTCACTAAAATCTTGGTGTGCTGTTCGACAATTGCGCCCAGTTCCTGGGAGGCTTTCACGAAGACTTTCCATTCGGGGTCGGCCGCCATCGCGGCGCGCTTTTGGGTGCGTTCGGCCAGATCCTTGAAGGCCCAGATGTGCACGAACGAATTGACGTCACCCACTTCGGTCGAGGCGTAGAGGATCGGCTCACCCAGATGGCGGCGTTGGGCCGCAAGCCCGAGACGTTCGTACAATGCGAACTGCGCGGGCACAGTGCCGTATTTGCAGACATATGTGCGATGATCGAATATCATTTAAGCTCACTGATCAGCGTTATCTCGTTCACTCCCGTCACCATCGACGCCGACCAGTCGACTAAGCGACCGGCCGGGCCGACGATCACGCGCGAGGATCAGATCAATTCGATCACGCCATGCGGCGGCGGATCAAACCAACGATCAACTGCACGATGCCGCCGGTGACGCCACCACCAACCAGACCCGACAGGATCGAGCCGATATCCATGCTGCCATTGCCGGCCATGCCACCGAGCGCCGGGATCAGCGCACCGAGCACCTGCATGCCGAGGCCGCCGCCAAGCGCACCCGCGATGGTGTTGCCGACCGTGCCGAGGCTGGAGTCCTTGGCAACGGCACCAGCTGCGTTGCCGCCGATTGCGCCACCGACCAACTGCAGCAGAAGCGGTAAGAAATTCATGGAACCCTCCGTTCGATGTTCTAAGTGAGTGCGGACTCCCGACGAATCCGCGCCTTAGTGTCGCATGTGGCTAAAATTTTAGCTATCGATTTTCAGCACACACCCGAACCGCCCGCGCGATGAACCGTCCAGCCCGCACCCTCAGTCCAATCAACGTTTGGCGAGCGATCGTGCGACGTCGGTCGCCGCGAGCCGTTTCCAATTTTTGGCAATCAGCGTTCGCGTGCGCTCCAGTCGCTCGTTATGCGTTCCCAACACAAACCCGACCGTGAACCCCACCGCTGCATTCGCCATGTCGGAGCGCTCCGCGAGCTTGCCGGCGTTGCGCACGTCGTTGGCGTACCCCAACTGCGATTGCAGCCGCTGCATCCGTCGCAGGAACGGCTTGCGCTGACGCTTCGGCCATAGCGGCGCAAAATACTCGAACGCATAGCGCAGCTTCTTCAGCGCCTTGCGCATTTCGTGCAACGTTTGCGGATTGCGGCCTGCAACCGCGCTGGCGCGCTTGGCCAGCCGCCGCCACCGTCGCCGCAGATCCCGACGCGCAAAGCGGCCGACCTGCGGACCTTGATCTGGCACCTCTGTTGCGCGGCACCATTGCTGGTCGAAGTCCACGAGGCGTTGCCGCAAGTCCCGCGCCGGCTCGTTTTCGACGATAGATGCAAACTCGTGCCGGGCAACGGTCCGCTCGCGCTGCAGCGCCGCGAGCAAGGCGCTGACACCGGCAGGGCCGGCGGACTTTCGCAGCGGCGTCACGATATCGTCGATCAGCACGTCCAAGTCGCGCAAGTGTCCGGCATCCTCGGCCAGTTTTCGCAACGCCTGCCGAAGCTCGTCGGCCTGTCCGCTCGGGATGACCGTGCGAAAGATGTGCAACACAACCCGCAATGTCCGCAGCGCCACGCGAAACTCGTGCACCGTTTCCTGCTGGACGTCCCGGGCGACCCGCGTCCACGCCGACAGCACCGCCTTGATGCAACCGCTCGTCGCCTGCGCCGCCGCGACCCGCACGTGCACATGTTTGCGCAGCCGCTTTTTTCGCCGTCGCGCTGGCTTCTTCGCGACGACGCGTTTGGCGCGCGCCCTCCCCGTCACACTTGCAGTCGCAGGTTTCTTGGGCTTCGGCGCACGCGCCACTGCTGTCACCGTAGGTTCGGACCCTGACGCGTCGTGGGGCGCTCGCGCATCAGCTTAGTTCAATCCCGGCCGGCCGGCGTTGGTTCACGACAATATGCCTAACGCCACTGCGGTAATCAAAAATGCACCGAGCGCCGCCCGATAGATCACGAACGGCCACGCGGAAAACCGCTCCATGATTCGCATCAAGCCCCAGATAGCGACAAATGCCGACACGCTGGCGACCACCAGTCCGACACCCAGCACTGACCAACCCTCGAAGCCTAGCGCGGCGTGCCGCAACTCCCACAACTCTTTCAAGCCGGCTAAGGTGATCGCCGGCAGCCCCAGCAGAAACGAGTAGCGCGCCGCCTCATCACGCCTGAATCCCAAAAACAGCGCGGCGGTCAGCGAGGACCCGGAGCGCGACACGCCGGGAATGAGCGCGCCCGCTTGAGCGAGCCCGACGATGATCGCATCCCACCAGGTTGCCTGATCAACCACGCGGCGATGCTTGGCGAGCAATTCGGCGAGCGCCAGCAGGATGGCCATGCCGATGCAAGCCCAGCCGATCACCGTCAAACTGCGCAAGGGCGATCCGCACGCATTCAACAGCGGCGCGAGCGTCAGGCCGAGGATGGCAATCGGGATGGTCGCCAAAACGATGGCGACGGCGAACTTAAAGTCGCGATCGCCGAAATCGCGTCGCACCAGCGCCGACACCGACCCGAACGTCAGTTGCCGCACATCGGCCCAAAAATAGCTCACGACGGCCGCAAGAGCCGCCAACTGCATGGCTGCGGAAAACGCAGAGCCCGGATCTTGCCATCCCAACAGCGCCGGCACGATCCGCATGTGCGCGGTCGACGAGATCGGCAACAACTCGGTGATGCCTTGCACGACCCCGAGAACGGCAACCTTGGCATAACCAAGACTGACGAACCCCACGTCCAGTCCATTACTGCAACCCGAAGCCATTGCGCGGCACCCCCGATGTGATCAACCCGCGCGTGCTTAGCATCGCTAGTCCACGCGCGGCAATCACACCGAGATCCACGCCTATCCCTTATGCAGGCGTTGTGTGCAGTAAAAGGGCGAATTGATCAGGCACCCTAATGCCGAGTACCGCTCAATCGCACCATTTCATCTTTGAGTTTGAGTTTTTCGCTTTTCAAACGTCGCAATCGGACGTCATCGCGGGCAGGCCGCGACATCTCCTGCTCTATTCTACGCTCCAGAAGCTTATGCTTCTCGGTCAACTCAGCCAGATGTGCGTTCAGCGCCATCGTGCCCTCCGTTTGCGTTGAAGAGGCAATGATGATTGCATGACACGCTTGATTTGTCCAATACAGCCGGTGAAAATTTTCTGCATAATCTTCATTTTGCATGAGAAAAACGTGAGCACCGATGATCACATTTTATAACTATTCGTAACCATTCGTATCGACCGGACCGATCAACGCCAATCGCCGGTGTCGGTCCGCGCCACCCAGGCCTCGTCGCCCTGCTGCTGGCGCTCGAATTTGAGAAAGTCGTAATAGCCGCAACGTTTCTGCACCGGATATTCCCGGCAGGTCGACGGCCGCGCCTCATAGACGCCGCAGCGTCGCTTTTCAGTATCAAAGAATTTACAGATCCGCCCGAAATGCTCGTCGGCTTTACGCCTGAGGCAGAATTTGCGGCCGTGCGCTTGCTTGGTGAACTTGACTCTCGCGGTATCGAAGTCGAGATCAAAGTGTTTTGCCAAACGCTCGACATCGCGCCGGTTGATCGGAATCACCGGATAGGAACAGCAGAACCCCGGACATTTCGTGCAATCGTAATTGGCCATGCGGCTGTCATCCGAAACTGGTTCATCACGACATACCAGATGCGCGCGCGTGTTGCACTCGTCTCGATGCCGGTTTGTTGCAGCCCGCCGGCAACTGTGGTTGACCTCGCGGTGTCGGATATAGAAAAGCACGCTCAGGGCCGATTACGATGCATACGGAACCCCCGACCAAATCGCCGGCGAACTTTGCGCCCCCCCGATCGCACGCTGCGCGCAACGCGGTGTGGGTGTTGGCGGCGCTTGGTGTAGCCGCGTTCGGCTGGCGGTGGCGTGATGTGCCGGGAGACGCCATGGCGGCGTGGTCTGGTCAGCGCCCACTGGCGAAGATTGCAAGCTGGCACTATCAACTCGACAAGATCGACATCCCCGCTCTCGCTCGCCGCAACGTCGACATGCTGGTCACCGACTTCGCCCGCGACGGCGGCAAAACGCCCTTGACGCGTGAGGCGGTCGCCGCGCTCAAGACCAAGCCAGACGGCTCCGGGCGGATTGTGATTTCGTACCTGTCGATCGGCGAGGCGGAGGAATTCCGCTTCTATTGGAACCCCATCTGGAAGATTGAAAAACCGTCTTGGCTCGAACGCGAAAACTGTGCGTGGCCAAAGGCCTGGATGGTGCGCTACTGGGATCCAGGCTGGCGCGACATCATTATTTCCGGCCGCGAGTCCTACTTGAAGCGCATCGTCGATGCCGGTTTCGACGGCGTCTATCTCGATCGCATCGACATGTGGGAACATACCGCCCCGCTCAATCCGAAGTCCAAGGCTGCCATGATCGACTTCGTCGCCGACCTCGCGGCAACGGCACGCGCCCTGAAGCCGGGCTTCATCGTCATTGCTCAAAACGCGGAAGACCTGCTTGATAACAGGCGCTATCGGCGCACCATCGACGCGGTTGCGAAGGAAGAGTTATTCTTCTCCAAGACCGGCACCGGACAGCGTAACGCGCCCGTCGACATCGCCCAGGCGCTCGCCAGCCTCGACCAGATGCGTTGGCAGTGGAAGCCGGTCTTTCCGGTAGAATATCTGTTGCAGGCATCCGACATCGCCGCCGCCCGCACCGAGGCCCAAAGTCGCGGGCTGGTGCCGGTATTCCCCACGCGCGCGCTCGATGGCGGTGATCCGACGACGCCGGTGGCGTTGGAAAAAGAAGCGGGCACGCCTGAGTTCATCAAGGATAAATGTCTGGCCGGCACGTCGTGGTGACGCAAACACAACAGGCCGACGTTCGCACGAATATATTGATGACAATCCGCTGTCGGACGAGCCAAGGGCTGTGCTAGGTAGGCCGCGACCTTGGTTGAGCGGAGTTGAGAGTATGAGCGTGAAAGCATTCTTGGCGCAGCTGACGATGTGCGGTGCCATGGCTGTCGCCGGCAGCGGCGATGCCAACGCCCAGGCCCGCGAGAACCCATTCAAGAACGCCAAGACGTGGGCGTTCCAGCTGAAAAATCTCGATCCGGCGCAGCAAGCCAAAATCGCCGCCTCGCCTTACGATGTGGTGGTCATCGACAGCGAAGATTATCCGAACGGCATCGAAACCCAACTCACGCCCGCCGAAATCGACGCCATGAAGAAAAAGCCGGACGGCTCGCGCCGCCTGGTGCTGTCGTATTTCAGCATCGGTGAGGCCGAAAGCTATCGCTATTACTGGAAGCCCGAGTGGAACAAGAAGAAGCCGGGCTGGGTCGGAAAGGAAAACAAGGAGTGGAAAGAAAACTTCGTCGTCAAGTATTGGGATCCGACGTGGCAAAAAATTGTCTATGGGCAGCCGACCTCGTTCGCCGATCGCGTTCTGGCACAGGGTTTTGACGGCTTCTACATCGACCGTGCGGACGCCTATTACTATGTCGGCAACAACGACGACGTGAAGCAGCGCATGCGCGACTTCGTCATCAAGCTCACCAGCTACATGCGCGCAAAAAAACCGGACGTCGCGA
>JANXYD010000457.1 GCA_025350265.1 Hyphomicrobiaceae bacterium
CACGATTCTGAACCAGAAAGCCGCCAACAAGGGTACCGACGAGAGCCAGAAGCTGTATTGCGTTTACGTAGCGATCGGCCAGAAGCGCTCGACGGTGGCACAGTTCGTCAAGACTCTGGAAGAAAACGGCGCGCTCGAATACTCGATCATCGTGGCGGCGACGGCCTCGGACCCGGCGCCCATGCAGTTCCTGGCACCGTTCACCGGCTGCGCGATGGGTGAGTATTTCCGCGACAACAAGATGCACGCGGTCATCATCTATGACGATCTATCAAAGCAAGCGGTGGCCTACCGCCAGATGTCGCTGCTGTTGCGCCGCCCGCCGGGTCGCGAAGCCTATCCGGGCGACGTATTCTATCTCCATTCGCGGCTACTCGAGCGTGCGGCGAAGATGGGCGACGGCGCGGGCGCGGGTTCGTTGACCGCGCTGCCGGTCATCGAAACGCAGGCCAACGACGTGTCGGCCTACATTCCGACCAACGTGATTTCGATCACCGACGGGCAGATCTTCCTGGAAACGGACCTGTTCTATCAGGGCATCCGGCCCGCGGTGAACGTGGGTCTGTCGGTGAGCCGCGTCGGTTCGGCAGCGCAGACCAAGGCGATGAAGAAGGTCGCTGGCAAGATCAAGGGCGAGTTGGCGCAATATCGCGAAATGGCGGCGTTCGCGCAGTTCGGTTCCGATCTCGACGCGTCGACGCAGCGGCTCTTGAACCGTGGCTCGCGGCTGACCGAACTTCTGAAGCAGGGCCAGTTCTCGCCGCTGAAGATGGAAGAGCAGGTGTGCTCGATCTATTGCGGCGTCAACGGCTATCTGGATCCGCTGGCACTCGACAAGATCAAGCCATTTGAAGATGCGCTGCTGGCCAACCTGCGCGGACCGAATATCGCTATTTTGGATGATATCCGCACCAGCAAGGATCTTTCGGATGCGACGACGGCCAAGCTGAAGGGCGTGGTCGAGACGGTGCAGAAACAGTTCATGTGAACGTAGGTTGGGTTAGCGCGCGTCGCGCGTCACCCAACAGCCGCTTGCGCAGGAACCGTTGGGTTACGGTCGCGAAGCGCGGCCTAACCAAACCTACGAAATACGCATGAAGACGGATTGATCACATGGCCTCTCTGAAAGACATGCGGGTGCGGATCGCTTCGGTGAAGGCGACGCGGAAGATCACCAAAGCCATGCAGATGGTGGCGGCGGCGAAGCTGCGGCGGGCGCAGGACGCAGCGCAGGCCGCACGGCCCTATGCCGAACGCATGGACAAGGTGCTGGCCAACCTGAATAAGAACACCAACAGGGATGGTGCCCCGCTGCTGCTGGCCGGTACGGGCCGCGACCAGACGCATCTGCTTGTCGTGATGACGGCGGAGCGCGGCCTGTGCGGCGGTTTCAACGGCAACATCGTCAAACTCGCCCGCGCGGACGCGCAGCGGCTGACGCGCGAAGGCAAGACGGTCAAAATTCTCGCCGTCGGCAAAAAAGGCGCGGACAGCTTGCGGCGCGAATATGCGCGGCAGATCATCGATCGCGTGGACCTCAAAAGCTTCAAGAACCTGAGCTTCGTGAACGCCGAGGGCATCGGCAACAAAGTGTTGGCGATGTTCGATGCCGGCGAGTTCGACGTGGCGACGATGTATTTTTCCGAATTCAAGTCGGTGATCGCACAAAAACCGACGGCACTGCAGTTGATCCCGGCAAAGTTGCCAGACCTGAAAGCCGTGGGTGCCACACCGACGCAATCGGAAGCGGTCAACGAATACGAGCCGAGCGAAGAGGCGATCCTCGGCTTCCTCCTGAAGCGCAACATCCTGACGCAGGTATTCCGTGGCTTGCTGGAAAACGCCGCGTCCGAGCAGGGCAGCCGCATGACCGCGATGGATAACGCAACGCGCAACGCCGGCGACATGATCAACAAGCTGACGATCAAGTACAACCGCCAGCGGCAGGCCAACATCACCAAAGAACTGATCGAAATCATCTCGGGCGCCGAGGCTCTGTAATCGGCAACCGGCTTTGGACGTCCGCATGTTCACTGAAACCCGACAAGCCCTGAACCGCGCGTGCAATGACATGCGCGTGTTCGGGATGCACGCGTGGCGCGTCGAGGGTGCTAGATTGATGGGCCGTCAGCAAATCACCACGTGGCTGCGCGGCCCAGGAGAAGTGACGCTGCGTCCGGCCGACAGCGATCTCGAAACATACCGGCAGGTTTATCTGCAGCGGCAATACGAAATTCCCGGTGCCTTTCAGCGGCAGCGCCTGGAGCGGTATTACGACAAGCTGGTGGCTGATGGCGTGGTACCGTTGATCATCGACGCGGGGGCCAATATCGGGGCCGCCGCGCAGTGGTTTGCGGACCATTTTCCCAAAGCGCACATCCTTGCTGTCGAGCCGGACCCGGCGAATGCAGCTCTGTGCCGGACCAATACCGCCGGCCGCGCCAACGTGACGACGGTCGAAGGCGCGATCGGCGGCAAAGCGGGCGCGGTCGCAATGGCCCCTGGCTTGGGCGAGCAGTCGTGGGCGATCACCACCGCTCGGCTCGACGACAGCCCCGGCGCAGGCTCGTGCAAGGTGCATACGGTGCGCGATCTGCAGCGGCAAATTTCCGGACCATCGGCGCTGTTTCTGGTGAAGATCGACATCGAGGGGTTCGAAGCCGATCTTTTCGATCACGACGTGGGCTGGGTGGACGAGGTGGCCGCGATTTTCATCGAAACGCACGACTGGTTGTTTCCGGATAAATCAACCAGTCAATCGATGCAGAAATCGCTGTTCAATCGCGGCTTTGAAATTCTCGTCAGTGGCGAAAATCTGATGTTCATCCGATCGACGGTCGATCTGGACCGAATGCTGAAATCGACAAGGCAAATCCAGTGAGACGCAGCAACAACCGAAACCAACACCGGGCGATGGCGGCCGACGGACGATAAAGTCTCGACACGCACCGACGCGCGCATTACCTACACCACAGAATTCGGACAAGGAACTGAACAATGGCAACGAACAATATCGGTCAA
>JANXYD010000459.1 GCA_025350265.1 Hyphomicrobiaceae bacterium
GTCGATGGTATGCGGACCAATCTGCGTTAACGCGCCGCGGATTTTCACACTTTTGCCAAGGCGATCGATCAGCACTTTGCGGGCGATGGCGCCGGCGGCAACGCGCATGGCGGTTGTGCCGGGGCGATGTGTCGTCATCGAAGACAGCGTCTCCGGTGTGCAGGCAGCGGTGGCTGCAGGCATGACGGCGATCGGGTTTCTCGGCGGCTCGCACATCCGCGACGGACATTCTGCAAATCTGCTTAATGCGGGCGCGCACGCGACAGCACGGGATTATGGGGAAATTGCGGAACTGATCGCGTTCCAGCCACCAGCCGCGTCGACCGATTGAAATCACGTTGCGGTCGTGAGGCACCGGCTCTTCACAGCACGCGCAACATTCTGTTTGATATCCCGTTTTTTACTGCCACGCCTTGCAATCGCCGCTTCTGGCGGTGTATCTTATCTCCAAATTCTAACCGACATCTCGAAGGACGCACTGTGATCGTCCGGCCACCGCTTGTCGGTCAAACTGAAAAAGGCAGATTGCCGTCATCAGATTGAATGGACTAGACGTAGCGCCGGGGTCAATCGCGTGTGGCGTAGATAAGGGTTGGCAACTGGACCGGGCCTGTTGACGGCTGGTCACGCGACACGCGGCAAGCGGGCATAGCGCGGTAACATCGATCTGAGAAACAGCATGCTGGGATAGGGGTCCCCCGCCCCTGTCGACACGTGCGTATTCTCAATTAACCAGTGGTCGCCGCGTATCTGGCGATCATGCTGTAGTGAAAGTAGTAAAAATGTCGGAAAGGGGGGGATCAGAGATGTTTGCGGGGATCGTGCGCCTCGTCCCTTTTTCCGGTATCCAGTTCGTCGACGTATTCGTGCCGCGCGCCGCCTGTGCAGCGATACGAACCCGCTTTATTGAAGAAGTATTCGAGTCTACCGAACTTTCCCAGCGCATCCTCCTGCCGCTCGCCGATGCTGGAGGGATCATCGATGCTGGACCGCCGGCCGCGGAAACAGCACCGTCGGACCGTCCCCGCCCCACCATGCCGGAACGCCTCGTGCATCCGGTCACCGGCCGGACGATCGATCCCGACACGGTCCTGACACTCGACGGCAGCGATGCGATGAGCCAGTTCGCTGGTCGCTGGATCCCGTTGCCGTTCTTGCGGTTCGTTGGACGCGATGCCGACAATCGGCCGAAATACGACGTCGGGCCGTCGAATTGGTCGCGCGCCTACATCGCCGCCGCCGGGGCCGATCCGAATAGCCCAATACAGGTGACCCTCGCCTTCGACACCGCCCTCGCGCAGCAATCGCGGCTGGACGCGTCGGCATATCTGGCACCTAGCACCGAGGACGCAGCCTTCGGATCGACGTTCTTCTGCGCCACCACCGTCGACGACTTATCGCCCCTGTTGGGCGAAGCGTGGTTCGACGCGTGGCTTGCTTCCGCATCCGAGCCGGCTCCTGCCGGCGCGCGAGGGGCGACTCCGGCATTCGACCACGCGCACATCGCCGCCTATCTCACAGTGCTGCGCGTGCTGGCAGCATCCGGCACCATGCCGGAAGTGCGGCTGACCGACACCATCGAGCGGCGCTTCCCGATCCGCACGACGGCGGTCGACATCATCATCGACATCGGCGACGCCGAGACTACCGTTTTGCTCGTCGACGTCGCCGAAGACGGTTTTGGGGACGCATCGTCAGGCTATGCCGAACCGCTGCGCCTGCGCGACTTGACAACCCCCTGTATTGTCCACGACGGCCCATTTCCGACAATGGCCGAGTTTGACGGGCAGCCCTTCGGAGGGAGTGGGTTTTCGCGCGCGAGCGGTCGCGCCGACGCGTTTGGCTGGCCGAGCCTGGTTCGCATCGGGCAGGAAGCACGCCGCCTCGCCTTGAGGAACAACGGCACCGAGGGCGTCACAGGCTTGAGCAACCTGCGTTCATTCCTGCTCGACGATCATGCCAATCCCGGACTTTGGCGCCAAAGCACCGACGATTGCACCGGCAGCGATGCCGGTCCGATGGTCTCTGGCCCCGTCATGGACTTCGTCGGCGAAAACGGCACGCTGATCGGCACCGATGCAGGTCATGCCGGGTTACTGGCGTTGTCAGACCAGCGTCCTGCCATCAGACCGCGCTTTTCACGCTCGTCGATGATTGGGTTCTTCACGACCGAACTGGTGTTGCACGCGCTGTCACAGATCAACGCCATCAGCCGCGACGCGCGCCACTCGCAGGACGCCGACGTGCGCGAATTGCGACAGATCGTAGTGCTCGCGCCGGGTCCGTTGCAAGCACAGGAGCGTCAGTCACTGCATACCCGCGTCGACCAGGGCATAGCCTTGGCGTGGCAGGGCCTCGGTTGGGATCATCCCTCAGCCGGTGTACCACGGCGGCCTGTCGTCACTTTCGGCCTCGGCGGCGACCTCGGCACCCAGATCGCCTACCTGCACAACGAAGTGACGGCTAAATATCAGGGCCGCTTCAACGACCTGTTGCGGGTCTATCGAGGCGGCGACATGAGCGGCGGCGCGGCCGAAGTCTTGCGGGTGGCATCGATTGATTTCGGCGCGCGCGCAACGACGCTGACGATTGTCGATTACGCGGCGGCGGCCGGCTCGGTCGTTGCCAGCGAATGGAATCCGAGCGTGCAATTGCAGGATCGTGTGCCCGTCGGGACCGATGGCGCATTGCAGGGCTTGATATGGACGTTGCTGCTGCCGGCGATGGAGCGGCACCTCGAGTTGGCGGGTCTCACGCCGGCACGGCATTTCCTCGATGAGATCACCGGCCGGTCATCGACCAGCTTGCTGGTGGAAGATCCCTATTTCACGCGACGGTTCAACCGCAAGGTTCTCTGGCCGGCCGCGCAAGGCCTGTTCTCGATGTGCCAGCATGGAGCGCAAAGCCTATCGCATGGCAACCGTGCCGTCTCGTTGGCGACGCTTGTCGAGCTGGGCGGTGGGCGGATGGACGGCGTAGCTGATGCCTTCGACGCAGCGGCCCTGCAAGCTGGCGCGCGGGGTTTCACGCTTCGGTCGACCGCAATCAATCTTGATCGCGGCGCGCTGGCACACCTCATCGGTTCGGAAATGACGGACTGCATCGAGCAAGTCAGCCGCATCGTTGCCGCCAACGGTTGCGATCTTTTGTTGCTCGGCGGCGAGGGAACGCGGCTGCCGCCGGTACTGGAAGCGGTGCTCGCCGCACTGCCGGTCCCGGCCAGCCGCATCATCGACCTCAATACCAACGGCAATCAGGCCGCAACCGATGCCGTGGGCTCGGCCACCGTCACGCCGGCTGCGGTCATGCTGCCGGCCATCGCTGCGGCCCTGGATCGGCGCCACCTGCTCGAAACAAGCGGCTTCGGTACCTTGGCGCTCAGTCGCCTGGCCGGTGCACTTTCCGCTCCAGACGGGCCGAAGCAACGGGCGCTCGGCGCACCGCTCCCGCGCGACGTGAGCGCCCAGAGCGCTGCTGAACGCCCGGCGATGGGTCGTGGCACGCTTCCGGCCAAGGGAGCTTGAGCGGCATGCGCCAGGAACAAAAGATCATCCTGTCATGTCGGCAGACCGGCGAGCGCGCTGAACGGCTCCTCGAGTGGCTCGACCAGAGCAAACTGATGCTGAAGGTGCAGGGCCGCGCGCTGCAGACCGAAGTCCAGAGCATCGCCAACGAACTGCTGACTTTGGTCGAGGCCGTGGAACAACCACCGACCGCCGGTTTACTGGGTGGGTGGGGGAGCGCGCGCGCCGAACTGATCGGCGCATTGATGACCGAAAGTTCATCGGCCCCGCCCGACGACGAGGCGCATCTGGTGTTAGGCCGCGATCGGCTGATGATGCTGCTGCCGCGTGACAACGAGGGTGGGACGGCCTGTAGCCTGCGCCTGACGGCCGCCAACCGTGCCGAAGCGCCGTATCGGTTTCCCGTGCGGCTGAGCCTGCTCGGCCAACTCGACGTGGTCAAGATCATCGCTGCCGCCTATCTGGTGCATGTTCCCCCTCGGCGTCAGCATCCAGTCGCTGCCGCGATCGTCGCCCAACGGCTGCACACGCAGGCGCAGGAGATGACGCAGCAGGCGTTCTCCGGCATATCCAGGCGCGACATCGAGACGTTGCGCGATACGCTGCACGCGCTCGATCCAGAGAGTTCTGTCCTGCGCCAACTCGATGCGTGCGGGTATTGGGACAGCCTTGGCAGCATCGTTCCGTACCTGTCGGAACCCTTGCGACGGAAAGCGTTTTCTCTGCTGTGGGGCGAAGACCCAGCACTGACATCGCTGTTTGAGATGCTCTCCGATGCGATCGAACTGTTGGGCTTTTCAGCCGAGGCATTCACCGGCCTCGACGCCCTCTTTGGACGCGACGCTGCGACCGGTTGGATGGTACGGCACGACGACAGTCTGGTCGCGAGCAGCACCATTGTCGGCTGTTTTGGCCGCTCCGACAAAACCATTCGCGTCTCGAGCCGGCACGGGCGGGCTTCCGACCTGCCACGGTTCGTGCTCGCAGCGCTCGCCGACGAGTGCCGGCTGCCGGTCGCACCCGCCGGCCTCCCGCTTCTGGAAACCTCCGATCTCTTGCTGCTTCCGGCACCGCGACCGGTCATACTGTGGCCCGCGGCCGTTGCTGGTGGCATGACTGCCGCCCCCTTGAGCCAAGGGCTTTCGCCGACCGAGGCCATCGAGATTTTCGCGGCCCAAAAAACCAGCTATCTGGTCGATCGCGCCATCCGCCGACACACCCTTACAAGCCTGTTGGTTGCAGCCGATCTCGTCGATCGGGGCAGCGGCAACGGCAACGAGATCGATGCAGCCTCCGCCTTGCAAATCGCCAACTGGGTCGAGATAACGCAGGGCGAAACCCCGCATGCGCGCGAGCGTCGGCGCACCGGTCTCAGCATCCTGGCCGCCGACACGCTCGGTGGCGCTTCGGCGTTGGAACCTGTGCTGGCGAGTGCCGACGGCACTGATCCGCGATTGTCGGCGACGATCGAATCGGTTTTGGACGGCAACACGGATTGGGCACAGGAATGGACTCCCAATCGCTCGTTTCGCAACGTTTTTACCTGGCGGCCGCCACGCAGCGCGTCAGTGCCGTCGGCAATCGTCGGGCAACCCGGCTCGGCCGACATCCTCCGCTTTGAGCGGGCAAGAAGCGGTGACGCGACCCCCACCTCGCCCGTATCGGAAGTCAGCGCTGGTTTCGATCTCGCCAATCTGCTGCACGCGATGACGCAAGCCACCTCGCCTGCCGTGCATCTGCAGCAACTGTCTGGCCGCCTGGTCGAATTGCGACGGTCACTGACGGCGCGCTTTCTTCGGCTGCATATATCGAGTGATCCATCGACCGTCGTGGAGTGGCGCCGCCAAATCTGCCATGTGACGCGGAACAGGCTGCAACGCTCCGCCCAGGCCGGTCAGTTCGGCCGATTGCAGCGCGCGCTGATGTTCGGCGAACAGGAGGCACTTGCAGTCCTCGCGAAACTGAAGGTCGAGGAGCGCCGGCCGTCTCTGGTGGCTCCCGATTTGCGCACGCTCGAGCCTGGGCGTATAGTGGCGGCGTGCCTTGAGGCTTGGGTCGTCGCCATGCGCCAGTGTTCGCGCTCGGCAAGTCTCACGCGGTCCATTCACGTGCCCGGGACGGTTGTTGCCCACTTGGTCGACGAATTGGTTCTGGGTGCGCTCCGAATAGGGTTGCAGGAGAAGCTTACAGAAGCGGTTCGCCGTATCCAGTTGAATACCCAGCGGGCGGTCGATTGCGAACAAAGCGTGGCGGCGCTGATGGAGCGAGGCATCAACGCGTACGTGGAAGCCTTAGACCCGAGCGCGCGCGCGTTGCGCAGTTCGGTGCATCGCGATACGCGCTTCGGCATGAGTGTCAATGCGTCGTCGGCTGTACGTCCACGGCCGGAAAGCGCGACGGTGGATGGATCACGCGCGGATGGGCGGCCCATTTCGGGTGCGGCGCGCCGCGCTGCCCACTCGCCGGCGTCGATTATCGCCGGCGAGTGGGCAGAAACGTTCGCAGATCTGATCGAAGCCAATATTCTCGGTGCCGGACTTCTTGGCGGCACCGGTCAACTGAACAGGGAACTTGGCGAAGTGCTGAGTGCCATGTCCGCAAGTCCGTTCGAGGGGGTACAATGAGTGCGTTTCAAGTTGCCGTCGTTGCCGATGAAACAGCGCCCGCAGCGGGAACTGCGGTGGTGCGAATTGCTGGCCTGAAAGCTTGGCCGGAAGATGCCACCTTGCGGATCCTGCCGATCGACGAGGCGGCCGTTCCACCCAAAAGCGATGGGTGGCCGTGGGAAGCAATCCGGCCGTTGCGCGTCGAGGTGACCGCCGCCGGCGTGGATGTGGTGTTGGGTCCGGAGGTCGTCAACAGCGCACGGCTGCTGCCGGGAACGCCGATTACGATCAAGGTCGGGGCCGCCAACCTCGAGGTTGAAGCCCGCTGGCCGTCCGTTACACCGACTTTGCGGCGTCGCGCCGGAGCTGTCGCGATGAGCGCCAGCCAACTCCTCACCGCCAAGGCGGAGCGTGAAAAGGCTGACCGGCTGGCTGCCGCGCATCGTCGGGACCTTGCCGAAGTGGCCGTCAAATCGGCCCGCGACGCAGCATCGGCCCTTGCGGAGCCTGCGCATCCGGTCGCGCGCGGACAGGGCGACGCTGGCCAGCTCGCGCGGTTGTTGCCGATGCGACGCACCGCGACGCCGCCCACCGACCCGCTCCCAAACCCACCATCGCGTGCGGACGCCAATTCCGCCCAAAGCTCGCTCGGACAACTCGCCAAGCTCGGCCCGCCACCGCCTTCGAACGTGGTGCCGATGCCACAACCACAAGCGCCAAGCATTGCCAACCGTCAGTCGGGACTACGCGGCTTTGCGGCTGGTCTAGCAACGATGGCAGCCGTGTTCGCTGGCATTACGGTGGCCGGGCCGCCGTCCTGGTTGCCGCCTCAGCTGTTCGGTGCACATATGGCCGTAGCGGGTCCAGCACAGATCGGGGTGCTCGATCTCCAGAGCGTTTTCAAGGATATGGCTGCGAGCGGAACGCAATCGCCGCGCCGTCGATCAGCCGCCAACGTCGATGTGGCCACCGCCTTGTCGCTGGCCGATCACAGTTTGCGTGGCGATCGCACGCAGGCCGAAACCGAAGAAGCGCAATTCTGGCTGCAACGGGCATTGTCGAACAGCTTCGGTGGGCCGGACGTCGGCTGGGCCTTGACGCAACTCGGAACGATCTACGCAACCGCGGGAACACCACATCACAGTTACGTCAAGGCCCATACGGTGTGGGAACTCGCTGCCGCCCAGGGCGATCCGGTTGCCCACTGCTTCCTTGGCGCGCTTTACGAACACGGCCTTGGTGTTGCCAAGGATCGCAAAATCGCCCGTGACCACTATTTAAGCGCCGACCAACTTGGTGCCTGCCACAGCGCCAAGGAAGCCGCCGCACGTTTGAGCGAGTAACAAGTATGTCGACCAGAACGACCGCCTCCATGCCTGCCGTATTGGTGATCAGCGCGAGCGCTTTATTCGCGTCGGGTGTCGCCGCAGTCGCGCAGTCGGCAACGGGTTCTACCGTGCCGAGTTTTATCGACGCTCGGCCACTGCCACAAACCGATCGTGCTCGCAGCGACGAGTTGGAAGCCCGCCGCAAGGCCGACGACGAACTGAAACGGCTGACCGCCGAAAACGATGCGAAGCGTCGGTCCGACGAGGAAACCAAGCGCATCGCTGCGGACGCCGACGCCAAGCGAATTGCAGCAGAAGCGGACGCCAAGCGCCGGGCTGACGAAGAAACGAAACGCTTTGCCGCAAATGCGGAAGCGACGCGTCTCGCGGCTGAAGCCGATGCCAAGCGGCGTGCGGACGAAGAAAGCAAGCGCCTCGCCGCAGACGCCGACGCCAAGCGCCTCGCCACCGAGGCAGATGCCAAGCGGCGTGCTGACGAAAACACAAAGCGCCTGGCGGCCGACGATGAAAGGCGATTGGCGGAAGCGAACGACTCGCGGCGTAAAGCCGTCGACGACGCGCAAAAGACTGCCTCCGAACTCGAAGCGAAGCGTGCGGCTCAGGCAGCTGACGCCCGACGCGCTGCCGAGGCCGAGGCCGCGCGTGCGGCGGCCGCGATCGCTGCCGCCAAGTTGAAAACTGACGAGGAGGCACGTATCAAAGCTGCGGCTGCCGCGGCCGTCACGCCGGCACCGCTCGACACCGCTGCAGGACCAGCAGGCGATCAATTGGGTGACGCAACGCGCTTTGCCACACGCGGCCATACCCTGCTCGTCAATGGCAACGTTGCGCAAGCACGGGGATTGTTGGAACGCGCGGCCAATTTCGGCTCGGCGAGTGCCGCGTTGGACCTCGCTCAATCGTTCGATGCCGAGGTACTCGCGAAATGGCCGGTCATTGGTGTTCTCGCGGACAAGGAAATGGCCCGCAAATGGTACATCGTTGCCAAGAAACTAGGTGCCAAGGAGGCCGACGACGCCTTGGCCAGATTGGCAAAGTAATACGATAAAGTGCGCGAACTGCTGCAATTTGGCGGTTCGCAAATGCAATCTATATGACGCTGAAAGTCGGGCGTGATTAGAAGCGCGCCCAGGCGTCATTGAAAACGCAAGTAATTCGTGACCGATCGTCGTCAGTCACGGGTACTGCGAGTACGTGTCGTCACCGGGCGACTGCAACGGGCATATCGCCACAACAAGGAATATCGCATGAATTCGTTTTTGAGCCGCATCATCGTATCAGCTTGCCTTGCACTGGGATTTGCCGGTGCAGCGTCTGCCCAGACTGTTCAGCACAAACTGGCAATTCAGGTCGACGATAACAATCCCGCCGTCATGAACCTTGCGCTGAACAATGCGCAAAATGTTATCGAATACTACAAAGCGAAGAATGAGACGGTCGACGTTCAGGTCGTCACGTTCGGCCCGGGGCTGCACATGCTGCGCGCCGACACCAGCCCCGTCAAAGCGCGTGTGAGCGAAATGTCGCTCGCCAATAAGAACCTGCATTTCTCTGCGTGCGACAACACCCGCGTAAAGATGAGCAAAGCCGAAGGTAAAGACATTCCCATCATGGAAGAAGGCCAAAGCGTTCCGTCGGGCGTGATCACGCTCATGGAACTGCAGGGCAAAGGCTATGCGTATCTGCGTCCGTGATCGCGCTCGGTCGGCTCCAGCGTTCGCCGGAGCCGACCGTCTTGATGACACGCGCGCCGTACGACTCGATGCGTGCGAAGCGCTCGGCGCTCATGCCGGCGGGCAGCACCACCAGCGAGTCGAAGCCCATGCGGCAGCCGACCCACGCGCCGCCGATGCCATAGTTGCCGGTGCTGGGCCAGACGAGCGTGTGGCGGGTGTGGTCGACCTCGCCGAACAGCTCCTTTTCGACGAGCACCGAGTAGGCCGCGCCGACCTTGTGCGCGCCAGTCGGGAACTCCTTGCCATACAGCACAACGATGCGTGCGTCGACCCC
>JANXYD010000021.1 GCA_025350265.1 Hyphomicrobiaceae bacterium
CGCCGACGAGATGCGGCAACTGCATGGCTTACTGTAGTCGCAGAATACGATGCGCCCCAGCGACGTTCACACTTTTGGGTTCGCCGGGATCAGCAAGCCGGTTGAGGTGGCCTGCGCCGCAAGTTTGCCGTTGGGATTGTAGAGATCGCCTTCCATGAAGGCCACGCGCTTGCCGCGCCGGACGACGCGGGCGATCACCGTGCCTTCGCCGGGTCCGACGCGTTCGAGAAAGCTCACCTTGATTTCGAGACTGGCGACGTTGAGCTGTTGATCGCTGTCATGCAGCACGGCGTGCGCCATCGCCGCGTCGAGCCAGGCGGTGATGAAGCCGCCTTGGGCAATGGTGCCGTTGGTGTGGCAATACTCGCGCCGCACGGTGAAGGCGGCAGAGATCTGCTTCAGCCCGGCGTCCCAGCCGGTGACGTGGAAGCCACCCATGCTTTCAAACAGCGCCCTGCCCGACCGAATGCGGGCTTCGAGATCATCATCCATCACAGCGCATCCTGATCGGCAGTTGCCAGCGGTGTTAGTGCCGCCAGCTTATTTATACTCGCGCTTGGTCCACCACGGAAACGACTTCGGCATGTTGGCGGAAAGGGTGTCGGGGAACTTGGCTGGACGCTTTTCCAGGAACGCCGTAACGCCCTCGCGCGTGTCGGCGCTGCGGCCGCGCTCGAAGATCATGCGGCTGTCGATCTTGTGCGCCTCCATAGGATGATCGGCGCCGAGCATGCGCCAGATCATCTGGCGGTTCATGGCCACCGCCACGCCTGCGGTATTGTCGGCGATTTCGCGCGCCAGTGCCCGCGCCGTGGCCAGCAGATCGGCGGGTGCCACCACTTTGCTGACCAGCCGCCCCGCCAGCGCTTCGTCGGCTGGGAACACGCGCCCGGTCATGGTCCATTCCAGCGCCTGCGACACGCCGACGACGCGCGGCAAAAACCAGCTCGAACAGGCCTCCATCGTGATGCCCCGCCGGGCGAACACGAAGCCGAAGCGAGCCTCCGACGAGGCGATGCGGACGTCCATCGGCAATAGCATGGTCGCGCCGATGCCGACGGCGGGGCCGTTGATCGCGCCGATGACGGGCTTCAGGCTTTCGTAGATGCGCAACGTCACCCGGCCGCCGCCGTCGCGCACGCTGTCGTCCGACATGTCGACGGCGGCCGAGGATTTACCGGCGTTGCGGGCGTCATAGTCAAACGTCTTGCCGCCGGCCGAGAGGTCGGCGCCGGCACAAAATCCACGCCCCGCGCCGGTCACGATCACCGCGCGCACGGCGTCATCGCGATCGGCCAAATCGAACGCGCCGATCATCTCGTTCATCATGTCGCGATTGAACGCGTTGAGCTTGTCCGGCCGATTAAGGGTGAGCGTCGCAATGCCGGCATCGACGGCGTAGGAAATGGTCTTGTAATTCACAGCGTGGCCTCGCATCCGAATTGACGTGCTCAAATCGAATGCGATCGGGACAGCAATGTCAAACGCTGACTGAATATGCGACCAGTTGATCGCTCCGCCGCCCGCGCATTTTGCCGGACACCGCTTCGGCTTGCGGCTGATTATTTGGCGGCTGGCACAAATGGTGTCGTGGTTGCCGGCCCTTCGCCCCACACCAGGATCGTCGCCTGCTCGGTCTTGGCACCGTCATAGTGCACGCCTTTGGCGAAGTGGGTTACGGCGCTCCCGGCAGGCATCGGCAGTGTCGCGTCGGGATTATACGCAGGACCAGACCCCACCCACCATGTGCCGGAGATCACGATGAAGTTTCGGTCGTTCGGATGGAAGTGGGGACGACTCATGTGGTCGGGCAACCACTGCAAAAGCATTGCGTAGGGGCCGGGCTTTGTCGGGTCACCCTGCAGAACTGCCGTGCGGTTGCCGAGCCGAGCATTATCGTTCCATTTGATCTGATCGGGAAGCTTGAATGCAATGACCGCTGGATCGAGCGTAACCGTCTGCGACCTCGCGGCACCGGAAAGGCCGGCCAGTATGATGAAGCTCACGACAGAATGTGTGACGGACCGCATGGCTTTGTCCTTAAGTGGAAGTTCTGACCGTTTTGAGTATCGATTTTAACGGCAATGCACCTTCGAGTACGGAGCTTATGCACCCGGCACGCCGGCTGCAAGAAAAGTCCGCCGACAGAAAAACTCGCGAGGTGTCGGCCAAGGGCATCGAGGCGGACCTATTCATAGTCACACAACCAATTGCTCCCGGTCGCGGGATGAGCGACAGTGGCAGTCATGGCGTGCGAGTAGCCGCCCGATCTAGAAGCAGCCCGATGTCCAGCGCCGATAAACTTTCCCCAGAGGCCCGTTCCGCCCAGTTTGGCGCGGCGGAAGGTGATGGCATCGTGCGCTGCGATGCCTGCCCGGTACTATGCCGCATCCGCCCCGGCCGCCCCGGCGCGTGCTCGCGCTACGCCAACGAAGGCGGCCGCCTCGTTCGCACCGATCCGCTCGTGCTGCTGGCGCGCGCGGTGGCCACCGACACACCGCGCGTGGCGTTTGCGGCGGCGACATGGGAGGGCGGGCCGCTATCGGCCGAGCGCACGTTCGTTACCGGCATCGGTGCCGGCACCACTTACCCCGATTACAAGCCTGCGCCGTTGATCGTGCAAGCCCATCACGCTGGCATTGACACCGTCACCGTCGTGACGGAGGGCATCTTCAGCTATTGCGGCGTAAAGGTAAAGATCGACACTGACCGCCACCTCGGCCCGGAAACGGCAACCATCCGGGTGGCTGGCGAAGCTGTCGGCCACGTGACGACGGCCGAATATGGCTCGCAGATGCTGTCGATCGGTGGCGTCCGGCATTTGACCGGCGGCTCCAAGAAAGAGGGCAACGTCACGTGCGAAACCTTGCTGGCGCTGTGTAATCGTCAAGCTGTTACGCTGCAGATCGACGGCGGCCACGCCGTGATCGTGCAGGCGGGGCGGCCCCCGGTGGTCGACGGGGTGGCTGAACAGCGCATGCGGGTCGGCTGCGGGTCGGCCACCATTGGAATGTTCGCACGGCAATTTCAATCGCTCGTGGACGAAGCGATCGTCGTCGATGACCACATCACCGGCGTATTGACCGAGCATCAGGCCGGCCGGGTGCTGGAGATGCGGCCAAGCGGCATCCGTGTGCGCGGTCGCAAATCGACGCCGGGCCGCTATTTCAAGGTAGCCGAACCCGGCACCGGATGGGGCGGCACGGATATCACCGATCCGCTCGGTATTATTCAGAGCATCGACCCGAAAGTCGCGTGGCCGGGCCTGCGACTGCTGTTCACGTCGACGACGGGCGAAGATGCACTATACTGCATTGTTGACGACGATCTGCGGCTGGTGCCACACTCTCTACCTGAGCCGGTGCGGGCCGTCGTTGACCGAATTCAACAAAATTGTGAACCGGCGCTCTGTTCGGTGCTATTCATGGCGGGTGCCGGCGGAAGCCTGCGATCCGGCGTGACAGAAAACCCGATCCTGCTGACCCGCGCGGTTGGTCGGGGCGAGATCCGAGTGACCATGGGTGGCGCTGCCACGCATGTCTGGGCAGGCGGTGGCATAACGGTGATGGTGGACGTGTTGCAGATGCCGGCTCGCGCTTTCGGGTTCGTGCCGACACCTGCGCTGGTTTCACCACTGGAATTTACGATGCCGAAGGCCCTATACTTAAGGTTAGGGGGACATCGGAACGACATCGTGTCGATAAATGATGTACTATCAGCCGTTGAGGGCACGGCCCGCATCGAGGCTTGGCAGGAGAACAACCAATGGCCGCTGATCGACGTACGCCGGTAACCAAGGCCGGTAAACCTGCTGCCCGCAAGACACCGGCAAATATCGCAGCGATTGCCGCCGCCGCCAAGTCTGCGGATAAAGTATCGACGCCGGCGGCGAAAGGCGACTATGCGCTTGAGGACCAGGTGGGCTTCCATCTCAGACGTGCCCACCAGCGCGCAACGATGATCTTCAACGAAGTGATGGCGCAATTCGACATCACCCCTACCCAATTTGCCGCCCTCGCCAAGATCGACGACGAAGGGCCGATTTCGCAAAATCATCTGGGCCGGCTGACCGCGATGGACCCGTCGACGATTCTCGGAGTGATCGGCCGCCTGTCGCGGCAGAATCTGGTGGAAGTCCGCAGCACGCCGGGTGACGCTCGGCTCAGCATGATCGAGTTGACCCTCGACGGCCAGAAGCGCATCGACGAAATGAAAACGTTTGCGCTTGAGGTATCGAAGCGCACGCTGGCCCCGCTGAAACCGGGCGACGCAAAGACTCTCAATGAGTTGCTGGCGCGAATCTGCTAGTCTGGCCGGCAGTTGCAACTGCCGGACGACGCACCGTCATGTGGGATAAACCCTCGATCAACCGCCTCCCCGGTGAGCGGCTCCATTTGCGGCATGGACCGATAACCATCGTGCTCAAGGTTTGGGCCGAGCCGGATGTCGTCAGGCAAGCGCATCGACTGGTGACGCGGCATTTTCCGAAGATCCTCCCCGACCTCGCCGACGAACTCGCCGAATTGCGTAAGCCGATCACCCGCGCCACCAAATTCCAGGGCCACGTCGCCCAGCGCATGGCGGATGCGGCGTTGCCGTTCGCCGACGTGTACGTCACGCCGATGGCAGGGGTGGCAGGTGCGGTCGCCGAGGAGGTGCTGCGCATTATGCAGGCGGCTGGCCCACTACAAAAAGCCTTTGTCAACGACGGCGGCGATATCGCCCTTTATCTGGATCTTGGCCAATCGTTGAACTTCGGCGTCGCGGGTGATTTTTCGGAAGGGCCGACGCCTGCTGTCAACGGCACGATCGCATTGACGGCCGAACTCGGGCTGGCGGGCATCGCCACGTCGGGTGCCCAGGGCCGGTCGTTCTCGCTTGGCATCGCCGACAGCGTGACGGTGCTGGCCAAGACAGCGGCAACCGCCGATGTCGCAGCCACCCTCATCGCCAACGCCGTCAACGTCGACAGCCGCGCCGTGACGCGCAAGGCTGCCAATAAGCTCGATCCCGACACCGACCTCGGCGATCTCCTGGTGACGACGAAAGTGGGCGCGCTGAAATCCGACGAGATCGATCTAGCCCTCGCGGCGGGTGTGGCGCAAGCCGAGGCCTATCTCGCCAAGGGCCTGATCGCGGGTGCGGTGCTGATGCTGCAAGGCAGCGTCCGCACGGTCGGCGCACCAGTGAAGAGTATCGCCGAGAAGCGGTGAGTATCAAGTGGGCGCGCGGTCCCGCACTCGATCCATCTCACGCCCCGGTCCGCTCCTTCAGAAATGCAATGACACGGTGTTCGGCAGCTTTCGAGGGGCCGTCGTCGCGCAAGTGCAGCGTCAGCACCGAATGCGGTGAGCGCTTCGACACGCGCGCGTCGGCGTCGTCCAGTTCGATGGCTTCGAAGTTGTCGCCGAATTCGCGCCGGTAAGTGTCGAAGCGGGCATCGGGCACCGCCGCGTCGGATTTGAACCGCAAGCCCATCATCGACAGGTTCTCGGTCATCAAGCGTTGCCGCACGCATGCAATTTCGTCGGTGGACGCGTCGATCCGGCCGGCACGCTTTGACCACGGATCGCCCGGCAGCGATGGCTGCGACAGCACGGGTGCCACCACGGCCGGCTCGGTCATCATCGCCAGCGCGAACCCGCCGGTGAAACACATGCCGACCGCGCCGACGCCTTTGCCGCCGCATTCCGCGTGCGCCTTGCGTGCCAGCGCGCGCAGCCAGTCGACGATCGGACTCGATTTGCCGCCGCGCCAGACGCTGAATTCGCGGCGGATGCAAATGGTATCAAACAACGACTTGAGCGCATAACCGTTGGTCGCGGGCCGGCCCGGTTCGCCGAACAGCACGGGCATGTAGACGGTCATGCCCGCAGCCGCGACGCGATCGGCGAAGCGCACCACGAGCGGATGCAGACCGGGAATTTCGTGGATGACGATGACAGCGGGACCGCTGCCGCGCCGGTAGACGTCCCGGCTCCAAGGCCCATCGGTGAAGGTGAATTTTTCATAGGCCGCCAGCACCGCACCATATTTCACCGCGCCATCTCCCGTGGCCACTTCAGATGGCCAGAACGTGCGTGCGATGCGGATGGATGTCAAACCGCGCGCCTTGCTTGAACGCGCTGCCGCCCGAATGACCAACGATTGCCAGGAGGACACAAATGTCCGCTGTCTCACGGCACTGATGGTGATCAGGACAAATTCAGGGAAACGTATCGCGCCGCAAGGCTCCCAGATTGGAGCAATTCCCGCATGGCCTTTTCGCTCTACGACGCAACGGTCCGTGGAATGAGAACACCCACTGCTTCGGCTATTATTTCGAGTTCACTTGGTTCATATCAGTCTGTTTGCAATTCGTCCCACAGCCGAGTGCGACGCGGAAGTCTTTGGAATACGACATTATTTTTTTAAACATTAAACTGAACAGCGCGTCCGGATTTGCTCCCGTGCCGGCTTGCAGCACGTCAATCTCGATCCGAGCATGGTTGTCGCCGGAGTGCAGTTTGAACAAATGCGCTTTGGCGTAGCGATGATCCCTGTTCCAGACGTTGATCTTGTTCTGAGAAAAGGCATCCGGGACGATATATCCGACAAAGAACTGATAGCTGGCGCAGGTACGATCCTCTTTCGAGCCTGCCCCGCAGTCATAGAAAAAAATGTCGTAGTCATAACCGTCCGCCTTCACATAGACGCGCGGATCGCCGCTGCCATCCGTACCTATGCGGCTCTCCTTTCCCTGCCCCTGCAAGACGGAGCGCACGGCACCAGCACTGATGCCCTCTTGGCCTATTTTGGCATCCTGAGCTCGGGCCTCGATGCCAATCATCGCCGGGACAAACACCAGACAGGCAATTTTCAAGCTGGCGTTACGCATACCGAATAATCCTATCCCAGCGTTACGAACTACAGGATTGCTGTCACTATGTATGCGTTACACAGTGTTCGTATCGAATTAGACTTGCCGATCGGCACCTGTTGCCCGTTCGACCAATAAATGTCGCATAAATTGAGTTTTTTTCCGCGTACGGTGAAAGGTAAATGCCGAGCATTTGGTTGGTCAAGAAAATTCGAACAGCACATTTGGCGCTTGTGCGAAACGCAACGGCTTTGACCAGCAAGCCCGCGCTATTCCAAATATGCGTCGCGCGGCTACGGGTACGGATTGCTGGAGACCCTTTGCCGACCACTGCCGCCTAATGGCTGCGTGTGTCGGCCGGACGCTGCCGGAGCAGCAGCCCACGCACCCAGGCAATGTAAGGCGACAACGCGCGCTTCACCTGCATCTTGACGACGCGGCCGTAGCGCCACGCCCAACTCGTGCGGATGGCCTCGTGTAGCGCCTGCAGTTGCGGCAGCACGACTTCGCGAATCCTGCGCACCCAGGTAATCTGCATCAACTGCGCTTCGGTCAACTGATAGAGTCGCGCGACGACGGCCGTGCCGACCACCTTCGCCGCAATGAACAACAGGGCCGCGCCGACAGCATGCCCGTTGGCGATCAGATACAAGGCAAAAAGCTTCAGCGGCACGAGCAGGATTGCCGGCACGGCGAACGTCACCAGCGCCGCGTAGGGCGGCAACCGCGTAATCAGTCGCTCCAGCGCGGCGATAGGCGAGAGGCGGGTGATCATCATCAGGGCGCCCAGCAACGGCCGCCAGCCCCACTGCTCAAACAGCACGACGAGGGCTAGGATGACCCCGAGTAGCCGTCGAACGCCGATCCACAACAGCCGCAAGATGGCCTTGGCGCACATGCTAGCGCCGAGCCACAACATCGCCCCGCCGCGGCGCAGCTGGTTTTTGGTGACTGATATCTCGTCGGGCGGCGTCAAAAAAGGCATCTCTGATGGCTCCGGCAGGGCGCACATTCCGGCGTGCTCGCACCTCGTGCAACGCCAGTTGACCGACCCTACGTCATTAGGGTTGCTGAAACCTGACTGCCAAATGTGACAATACTCTGTTATTTCTTGATAATATCGATATCGACCAGCTTCCAGGCAAGCCCCTCGAGCGCTAAAATCGACACGATCCGGCTCCCCGGCAGGCGCGGGTTGGTGGCTTCGACGCGAAACCGGGTCGGACTTTCAAAGAACGCCCAGCGCACGCGCTTGGTCGGCATGGGATCGTCGGGGTCTTCATTGGCGTCATCGGACGCGGTTGTCTCCGAAGGCGTGCCGGACACTGTCTTCTCTGCCGGCGCGCCGGCAGGGGGCTTGAGCAGAAAAGCGCGACCGGCCAGCACGCGCCCAAGATTTTCCGGTGTCACCAGGGTATCGACCGCCGTGCCGGAAAGGGCCGAACCGACAATGCGTTTCAGCGCGCCGCTGAGCCCGCCGCTGGTGTCGGCGTTGTCGCTGATGGCATCAGCGATGCGCGGTTTGAGGTTGGCCCTGAGCTTTGGCCAGTCGACGCGCGCTTGCAGCGCCGCGATATCGCGCGTGCGCACCGCCTGCCGAAGCTGCCAGCCCGCCCACAACGGCGAGGCCGCATAGATGCCGACGGCCAGCGCCAGTACGCCAAGTCCGATCCAGAGTCCGCTGCGCATGCCCCGTCACCCCTTTCGGGCGATGTGGCCCAGGCGACGCGGTGGTGTCAACGGCCCGCAGTCCAGGGCCGCGAAGTGATGCGGGCGATCACGAACCGCGCCAACGCCGCGTCGGCGACGGGCTGGAACGCGCCGAAGGAAATGATCTTGATGAAGCCATTCCACAGCATGAGGCCTGCGAACCGCACCTTCGGCAATGCGAGTTCGAGCCGCATGCCATTGAAGACCAGGCTCGAAATCTGGTGTTCGATCCAAGCCGCGCGGTAATAGAGGATGAAGCCGAGCACCGGGGTGAGACCGGTCGCCAACACTGTCAAGCCTGTCGACAGAACACCAGGCTCGCGCAGCGGCTCAAGTGTGCGCCCGCCGAGTGCCGTCAGAAGCGGCTGCCCAATCGTCAAGCCGAGCAGCACCATGGTCGCCACATACAGCACGCCGCCGCCAAACCACAGCGCGGCGAAGGCCCTGTACAGAGGCAGCACGCTGCCGACAGCCTCGAAGCGCTGCGCGCCCAGATGCATGTCGCGGATCTTGCGGCGGGCCAGCCAACTCGCCCGCCAGGGCGCGGCCCAACCAAGCGTCAGCGGCACCAGGAACGCGGTCCAGAAATGCTGCAGGGCGTAGCCCCACGGCTGCCCGTCGAGATCGAAATGCTGGCCCCGCCACCACGTCCGCCGCAGCAGGTGCTTGCGTTTTCGGTAAACGACTGAGCCCAGCAGAAACACCAGCGGCACCGATATGAACAGCCGCTGCAGCCGGAAATCGGAAAGCGCGGCGCGGGCCTGATCGCCGGTGGCACCGCTCTTGGTAAAGAAGTGAACGAACGTCGACACCAGCACGACTGTGGTCAGTGTGCCGAGCAGGAAGCCGACCAGCGATTCCCGGCCGGTGCCGGTGTAGTCGAGCCGCTGCCCGTCGATCCGGATCGAGCGGTGCAATTGCCGCTTGGCTTCCGCCCGCGCCCAGAACGAGTAAAAGCCCAGCGTGGCCAAGGTTAGGCCGAAATTGCGGATGGACTGGCTGAGGAAACTTTCGTCCGGCTCGACGAAGCTGATGAGGGCTGTGGGAGTATTGTCGCCGGACGCAGTTCCGGTGCACGCGCGTGCTCCGGCCGGCGATGGGCGGTCCGGTCCGACGGGTGACCAGAATGAGCCTGCAAGCGCAGGCGAAACCGTGAGCATTGAACGCACTCGTACAAGAAAACAGCCGCGCCGATACCCCAGCGCAGACCTGCACGACCCTAGCAACGGATGGTTACCAGCGCGTTAAGACTGCCGCCGGGCAAGCACACACATGCCGCGCCGACACACACGCCGCCATCTGAGCCAAGTGCCGCGCGAGCCGAAACTCCACGCGCGCCGTCCACACATGACGGAGGATGTAAGAGGGCCTTCGACGCCGATCAATGCAAACGATTATCGGTAAAACCCCGCTGATGCTGCGGCGGCCAAGTGTTCCAAGCCGCGTGAGCTGTGCTATTTGTTGGCGGAGCAGAAGCAGCGGCATCAGTTCCGCCCTCCACAAGCGAACCACGCGTGCCAGCACCCTCCCTTCGCGACAGCATCCGGCCCTTGCGCCGCAACCCCGCTCGGACTCCGGCGCCGTTGCCGGCCGAGCACGACGCCGGCACGCGGGAGTGGCCGCTTGCCATGCCGATCGCTGCATTGATGGCCGGTTGGACCATCATGGTGTGGCCGTGGCTGTCCGGCGCGGTGACCATTCCTTGGGACGCCAAGGCTCAGTTCCTGCCGCAGATCCAGTTTCTCGCGGTGAGCATCGCCCGCGGCGAAAGCCCGTTCTGGGCACCCTTCGTGTTTTCCGGCCAGAACCAGATCGCCGACCCGCAGTCGATGATGTTTTCGCCGCCGTTTCTGCTGCTGGCGCTGGTCGACGGCAAGCCCAGCGCGTGGGCGGTCGACGTGACGACGCTGCTCGCCGGCCTCGCCGGGGCTGTGGCGCTGCTGGTCTGGTTCCGCGATCAGGGCTGGCATTGGGCGGGCGGGCTGCTGGCCGGGCTGACGTTCTGTTTCGGCGCGTCGATGGCGTGGCGCTTGCAGCATACCGGACAGGTGCTCAGCCTGGCGTATTTTCCCATGGCGCTGCTGGCGCTCGACCGCATGCTGCGGCGCCGCAGCTACGCCTACGCGCTGCTGCTGGGCGTGGTGGGCGCGGCAATTGTGCTCGGTCGCGACCAGGTGGCGCTGCTAGTGCTGTATATTCTGGCGGCGTTCGCGCTGTGGCGCATGTGCGATGGCGCGGACGCTCCCGCCCGCTTCCGTGCTGCTTTGCCGCGCGCCGCATTGGCGGCTGTGGTCACAGTGGCGATATCAGCCATTCCGGTGACACTCACGCTGCTGCTGGCAGCCGACAGCAATCGGCCGATGATCGATCTCGAAGGCGCCGGACGCGGCTCGCTGCATCCGGCGCTGCTGCTCACGGCGGTGATCCCGCAACTGTTCGGCGCGGCGTTCCGCATGGAAGACTACTGGGGGCCGCCAAGCTTCGCCTGGAACGACACCGGGCTCTACATCGCCCAGAACATGGGCCAGATCTATATCGGCATGCTGCCGGTGCTGGTGCTCATCATCGCCGCCGTGCGGGGCCACTTGTGGGCGCGCGAGATCCGCTTTTTCAGCGCCGCGCTCGCCGTCGTCACGCTGTATTCGCTCGGCTGGTACACGCCAGTATTTCGGCTGTTCTACCTGCTGCCGGGGGTCGATCTCTACCGCCGCCCCGCCGACGCGACGTTCGTGATCGGCGCGCTGATGGCGATGCTGGCAGGGTATGCGTTGCATCGGCTGTTCGAGCGCCCGTGGGAGCCTGTTCATCGCGCCGCGTGGATCGCCATCGGGGCCAGCATCGCGCTGGCGCTGGTGGTGGCGTGCGCACTCGGCTTGCGGGTCGATCGGCTGGCATTGCTGCCGTATCCGTTGATCGCAGCAGGCGCGTCGCTGGCGGTCGCGGTCGTGGCGCTGCTGGTGGCGTTGCCGCGCTTGGCACTCGAGCCTTGGCTGGCGGCGCTTGTCCTGTGTGGCGCGACGACTTGCGATCTGGCGTGGAACAATGGTCCGTCGTCGTCATCGGGGTTGCCGCCAGCCGTTTATGAGGTGTTCGACCCGGCAACCAAAAACCCCATCATCGCCAGCCTTGAGGCGCTCGTCGATGCCGGCCGCACCGCCACGCGACGCGACCGCATCGAACTGCTGGGGTTGGGCTTTCACTGGCCTAACGCCAGCCTCTCGCACGGGCTGGAAAACACGCTCGGCTACAATCCCGTCCGTTCGGCGCTGTATGCGCGCGCGACCGGTGCCGGCGACACCATCGGTAGCCCGTCGGAGCGGAAATTTTCGCCGTTGTTGCCGTCGTACCGGTCGCTGCTGGTCGATATGCTGGGGTTGCGCTATGTCGCAGCCGGCGCCCCACTGGAAACGATCGATCCGAAATTGCGGCCCGGCGACTGGACGTTAATCGGTCGGGTCGGCGATGCCTGGTTGTATGAGAACCCGCGCGCGCTGCCCCGCGTATCCTTCGCCCACAGCGCCTTGGCCGCTGATTTCGAGGCACTGCTTGCAACCGGCGCCTGGCCCGACTTCGATCCGTCGCGCACCGTGCTGCTGGACGCAGAACATCCGACGTACCCGGACGCGGGGGGCGGCCCAGCCGAAACAACCGCGTCCGTCGGCATCGTGCGCTACGGCAACGCGAAAATCGAGATCGCCGCCGACAGCCCAAAGGGCGGCTATGTCGTGCTCAACGATCTCTGGCAACCCTGGTGGTACGCCGAAATCGACGGCACGGCGGCACCGGTTCTACGCGCCAACGTGGTGTTCCGCGCCGTGCAGGTGCCCGCCGGCAGCCATCGCATCACCTTCACGTTCCGCCCCTTGCAAGGCGCCTGGGACCAGCTTCGCGACGGCGGTCATGGGCAGCACTGAAGCGCTGTTCAATCCAGCCAACGGGGTGCGATGAACGCCGCCAGATGCGCGCTGCGTGGCGTCAGCTTGGACCAGTCCGCAATCCCCGACGCCTTCGGCCACGTCAGCACCGCCAGACCGGAGGTCGGATATTTTTCCGCGAGCCGTTGCGCCGCCTGCTCATCGGCCGACCCGATCAGGTCGTTGGTCAGATCCTCCAGGCCGGGATTGTGCCCCACCATCAGCAACCGCCGCGACCGTTTCGGCGTCCGCCGCGCCACGGTCAACAGCCGCGTGGCGTTCGCCTCGTAGATAGCCCGCTCAAACACCGTCTCGACGTCCGCTCCCAACGTCGGCATCACGCCGTGCAGGGTTTGCCGCGTCCGCTGCGCGGTCGAGCAAACGATGTAATCCGGCAGCAGATTTTGCGCGGCCACCCAGCCGCCCATGCACGGCGCATCATCATGACCACGCGGCGCAAGTTGACGATCGATATCGGCCACGCCGTGCGCGCCCGGCTCGGCTTTGGCATGGCGCAAGAGCAGCAGTGTCAGCATGATTTTGGCCCTCTAACGAACAACATCGACAGGCGGCACCGCCAGCACGATATCCGCGACCGTGGGCACGTCCGACATCACGGCGCGGCGCAACTTGTCTAGCACAGGTGCGATGTGCTGCGCACTGACGCCGTCTTTGAAATCGAGTTCGAGCGTCACCAGAACTGCCGACGGCCCGGTATGCATCGCTGCGATCGAACGGACGCGCGCAATCGAGCCGTGCTTGAGCGCGGCACGGCCGACGCTTTCGGTAAGCCTCCGCAACTCCCGCGCCGACGCGCGCCGCCCCGGCAACTGACGCAGCGTTTGCAGGCCGAACAGCACCGCGACGCCGGCTGTCGTCATGGCCGCCAGCAACCCACCCGTCGTCGCCGTCGCCTGCAGATCGAAGCGCCACGCCACGAGCAGCGCGACCAGCGTGATCGCGCAGCCAGCAATGCACGCCGCCATCTCGACGATAATCGTAAATCGAACCGGATCGACATCGGCGATATCAGCGGCCACACCGCCGCGCAGCACCCGCGACAGCAACGCTCCATAGGCCAGCGCCACGCCAGCGACACCGGCGATGATGCTGGGCTGCGCCATCGACCGTTCCGGCAGCGGGTACGGCATCAGGGCGACCGCTGCCAGTGCCGCGCCTGCGCTGAGCGCGAATTGCAGCACACCCGCCCCATAGCACCAGTAATAAAGGTCCCACCCGGCCAGCTCCGCCCCTTGCTGCCGCTGGTGCAGCCACACCAACGCCTGGCTCGCCGTCGCAGCCGTCACCAGCAGCATGACGGCAATCGCCAGCGGCTCCACAGTCCATGCGGCGACCAACATCGCCACCACCGAGACCACCGCGTTGAGCAACAGCGCCGCCGCCGCAAGCGCTGGTTCCATCGTCGGCTTGTCGGCAGGTGCAGCCACCGAGCCGTCGACGGGCTCCGCCCTTGGGTCGTCGACGGGCTCCGCCCTTGGGTCGT
>JANXYD010000082.1 GCA_025350265.1 Hyphomicrobiaceae bacterium
GTTTCAATTGGCGACTTAGGTGCCAGCCTCCGGCGCAATAAGCCCGAAGTGGGCTATTGCGCCCTACACCTCTCTACGTCCTTCCGCACGCGCGCAACCAAAAATTAGGATTAACAAATCATCAATCTCTGTGCTTCATAATAAGACCTCACCTTTTGCCGGAAAAAGCCATCATTGTTCGGCAAAGGAGTAAGACTTACCCGCTTGAAGACGGCGTGCCCACGGAAATTTTGCACCGATTTTTCCAAGTAAGCACGACCAGTCCGAAGCGTTTGCGTACGGGGGTCGAAGGACATGTGGTTAGGCATCGTGCGGCGCGTGGCGTCGCGCTGTGAGGTATCTCGTGCGCGGCGCGTGGCGGTCATCGGCATCGCCGCATCCGTTTTGTCCCTGGCGGGCACGGGCTTGCAGGCACAGGACGCACCGTCGACCACGTTAGAAGCCCCCGCGATGTTGGGCGGAGTCAAACCCGACGTCGGCGGCGACAAGACCCGCACGCGCTTCGTCATTGGTCTTGAAAAATCGGTCGATTTCCAGGTCTTCTCGCTCTCCAACCCCAATCGCGTCATCGTCGAACTGCCCGATATCAAGGTCCAGTTGCCGCCCAGCTCGGTTGCCGCTTCCGTGGGCCTCGTGCAATCGTTTCGCGGTGGCCTTTCCGCCCCAGGCAAGATGCGCGTCGTTATCGACGTGACCGGCCCGGTCGTCGTCGAGAAGGCGTCTATCGAGAAGGCCAAGGATGTCCAGCATGCCACGCGGCTGGTGCTGGAGATCGTGCCCGCCGACGCCGGCGGCAAAAATACGCCAGCAAGTGCCAAGCGGCCTGTGGTGCAGACGTCCGCATCGGGCCTGGGTGCCGTTGGCCTGCAGCCGCCGCTGCCGCGCCCTGCGTTGCGTCCCGATCAGCGCGCCAACAACGTCTTCAAGCCGATCATCGTCATCGACCCCGGCCACGGCGGTCATGATTCCGGCGCGCAAAAATACGGCACGGTCGAGAAGGACGTGGTTCTGGCGTTTTCGCTGCGCCTGCGCGACAAACTCGAAGCCAGCGGCCGCTACAAGGTCCTCATGACGCGCAACGACGACAGTTTCGTCGAACTCGACGAGCGGCGCGACTTCGCCGACCGATCGAAGGCCGCGCTGTTCATTGCGGTACATGCCGACTATGCCGGCTCGCAAGCCAGTGGTGCCACCATCTATTCCCTGCGCGACAACGTCGCCACCGAGTTGCAGCGTGCCGCCAAGGGCCGCGTCGGGTCCGAGGTGCTGTCTGGCAAGGAGTTGAGCACCGTCCGCGCCGAGGCCGACGACGAAGTCAGCAGCGTTAAAAGTTTCCTGACCGACCTTGCGCTCAAGGAACTCGTCGTCAATCACGAGCGCACGAAGGTATTTGCCGGAGCCGTCGTCGAGACCATGGGTGCCACCACCACCATGATGAACAATCCTGATCGCGAAGCTGGTTTCCGCGTCCTCAAAAGCGCAAAAATGCCATCCGTGCTGATCGAACTGGCCTATGTCACCAACCGCTCGGACGCGGCCAACCTCAAGTCCGATGCCTGGCGCGACAAGGTATCGGGCTCCATCGTCACCGCGCTCGACAATTATTTCTCCTACCACACGTCGCGCCTGCCGATGTGAGGCAGTGCGCTCGCAGGCACAAGGGTCTGCACAGTGTTGCGGCGCACGCAGGATGTCCGTCCGCGAATACCGCTCACACTTTTCCGGGAAGCGCACTAGACTGTCGCAAAAAGATGGTCCCGGGAGGATGCGATGGCAGTGTTTGGAATGGTCTCGGCATTGCGAAGTGCCGTCGCCGCAGGTGCGTTGGTGGCGCTCGGCCTCGGTCCAGCGCTGGCGCAGAAATCCGGCGGTGTGTTGCGCATGTATCACCGCGACAGCCCCGCAAGTGCGTCCATCCACGAGGAAGCGACTTATTCCAACAACGTCGCGTTCATGCCGGTTTTCAACAACCTGGTGATGTTCAAGCAGGACGTGGCGCAAAACAGCTTAGCCTCGATCGTGGAAGACCTGGCGACCAGCTGGGCTTGGAGCGCCGACAACACCAAGCTCACATTCAAGCTGCGCTCCGGCGTCACCTGGCACGACGGCAAGCCGTTCACCTCGGCCGACGTGAAATGCACGTTCGACATGCTGATGGGCAACTCGCCGAACAAGTTCCGCAAGAACCCGCGCAAGTCCTGGTATGACAACGTCGTCGACGTGACCACCAACGGCGATAGCGAAGCCACCTTCAATCTCAAGCGGCCGCAACCGGCGCTGCTGTCGCTGCTGGCGTCCGGCTACACGCCGATCTATCCGTGCCATGCGACCGCCGCCGACATGCGCACCAAGCCGATCGGCACCGGGCCGTTCAAGTTCGTCGAATTCAAGATCAACGAATCCATCAAGCTGGTGCGCAATCCCAACTACTGGAAAAAAGGCCTGCCGCATCTCGACGGCATCGACTTCACCATCATTCCTAATCGCTCGACGGCGATCCTGGCGTTCGTCGCGGGCACCTTCGACATCACCTTTCCGACGGAAGTGTCGATCCCGCTCTTGAAGGATATCAAGTCGCAAGCGCCGAACGCAGTCTGCAAAGTGGAGCCGTCGAACGTCAACACCAACCTGATCGTCAATCGGGATGCGCCACCGTTCAACGACATTTCCATCCGCAAGGCGATGGCGCTGACGCTCGATCGCAAGTCTTTCATCTCGATCATGATGGAAGGGCAGGGCGATGTCGGCGGCGCGCTGCTGCCGCCTCCGGCTGGCGTGTGGGGGTTGCCCGAAGACCTGCTGCAGACGATCCCCGGCTACGGACCGGACGTGAAAAAGAACCGCGAGGATGCCCGCAAACTGATGGAAGCGGCCGGCTACAACGCCGAGAAACGCCTGAAGGTGAAGGTGTCGACGCGCAACATCTCTACCTATCGCGACCCGGCTGTCATCCTGATCGACCAGTTGAAGGAGATCTACATCGACGGCGAACTCGACATGGTGGAGACGGCGAATTGGTTCTCGAAGGTGGCGCGCAAGGATTACGCCATCGGCTTGAACCTGACGGGCAATGCGGTCGACGATCCCGATCAGGCATTCTACGAAAATTTCGGCTGCACCAGCGAACGCAATTACACTAACTACTGCAACAAGGACCTCGAAAAGGACTTCGATCTGCAGTCGCAGGAAACCGATGTCGCCAAACGCCGCGCTATGGCCTGGGCGATCGACAAGAAGTTGCAGGAGGATGTGGCGCGGCCGGTGATCTATCATTCACGCCTTGGCACCTGCTGGCAGCCCTACGTCAAGGGCGTGACCGTGATGGTGAACAGCTCCTACAACGGCTATCGCTACGAAGACGTGTGGCTGGATAGGTGAACGAAGGGTGCAGGGCTTGGCGGTCCCGTGTCTGCGAAGCAGCATTGCGCTGCGCTTCATGCTGCATCGCGCACGGGATGATGACAGTGGCGAGGAGCGATGCTTCGCGCGGCAGTGCCAGCGACTTCGCCAGAGCCAGTTAAATAATTCCAAGTCCCGTGCGCGGTGCAGAATTTTGCCCTCGCAAAATTTTGCTCCGCAGACATGGGACCGCCCAAACCCAACGTTCTGCGCGCATACATAGCCCCGGAGTATCCCCGCGTGTTCGCCTATCTCATCAGACGGCTGGCGTTGATGGTGCTGACGTTGTTCGGCATCTCGGTGGTCATCTTCGGGCTGCTCAGGATCGTGCCGGGCAATATCGTCGACGTGCTGTTCGATGCGGCCGGCTTCGTCGATCCCGCCGACAAACTGAAGATCGAAAAGGATCTCGGGCTCGATCAGCCGTTCGTCGTGCAATACGCGACGTGGATCGGCGGACTGGCGCGCGGCGATCTCGGTTATTCCTACGTTTCCGAAAAGCCGGCGCTGGCGGAGATTGTGCCGCGCATCCCGATCACGGCGCGGCTGGCAGCTCTCGCGCTGTTGTTTTCGGTGGCGCTCGGATTGCCGCTCGGAGTCATCAGCGCCGTCAAGCAGAACACCAAACTCGACTATGCGTTGCGCGTCTTCAGTCTGGCCGGGCTGTCACTCCCGGCGTTCTGGCTGGGACTATTGATCCTGATGGCCTCGGTGGCGTTGTTCGGCTCCATCCCTATCTACAGCGCGGCACCCAAGCCCTGGTTCGATTCACTCGTCATGTATGCGATCCCGGCGGCGGCGGTGGGCTTACGCAGTTCGGCGCTGATCATGCGGCTGACGCGATCGTCGATGTTGGAAGTGCTGCGGCAGGACTATATCCGCACGGCACGGTCGAAGGGCGCGTCAGAAACCTCGATCAACTTCGGCCACGCCTTGAAGAACGCGATGCTGCCCATCGTCACGGTGATCGGCGTCGAGGCGGCGTTTCTGATCGGCGGGTTGATCGTGACGGAAACCGTTTTCAATATTCCGGGCGTCGCGCGTTTCCTCGTCGAGGCGATCCGCTCGCGCGATTATCCGATCGTGCAGAACCTGGTGATGTTCATCGCCGTCATCGTGGTACTGACGAATGTCATCGTCGATCTGCTTTATGCCGCCCTCGATCCGCGCATCAAACTCGCCGAGTGAATTTAAAAGTCGCCGGAGACCACTGCTTGAACAGCATCGACATCGAACGGGAACTGACCAAGGCCGGCGCCCGCACCAAGGGCTGGTGGGGCGCAGCGCGCTTCCTCGCGCGGCGCTATGCCCTCGGCACGATCGGCTGTGTCATCATGGTCGTATTCGTGCTGGCCGCGATTTTCGCCCCCTGGATCGCCACCTTCGATCCGCTGGCGGTCAATGCGCGGGAAGCGCTGGCGCGACCTGACGCGGTCCATTGGCTGGGGGCGGACGCCTTCGGCCGCGATGTCTATAGCCGCATCGTCCATGGCGCACGCATCTCGCTGGC
>JANXYD010000300.1 GCA_025350265.1 Hyphomicrobiaceae bacterium
GGGATGCATGGAATTCGTCGCGTCTCTCCGACATCGTCGTCGCGCTCGGCTACATCGGCGTCGTCGGTTTCATTCTCGATCGTCTGGTGGCCATGATCGGCGATTTGGCGACCCGTGGCACGGCAACGGCATAAAGGAAACCACACCATGATCGCGCGTCTCGATCCGATAGATCACACCACGCATGCCGTCCTGAAGCCTGGCCAGGTTTTCTTGCGCATCGACCACGTCGACAAAGCTTTCACGCGTGGTGCGGTCACCTCGACAATTTTGAAGGAGGTGGATCTGTCGATCGGGCGGGGCGAATATGTCTCCATCATCGGCCACTCCGGCTGCGGCAAGTCGACCTTGCTCAACTTGATCGCGGGCTTGACGCAAGTGACGTCCGGTGCGGTTCTGCTGGAAGACAAGGAAGTAAATTCACCCGGACCCGAGCGCGCAGTGGTGTTCCAGAACCATTCCCTGCTGCCGTGGCTGACGGTTTACGACAACGTGCGCCTCGGCGTGGACAAGGTGTTTGGACGGCGGAAGTCGCGCAGGGAGCGTCACGATTGGACGCTCGCCAATCTCGATCTCGTGCAGATGGGGCATGCCAAGGATAAACGGCCGGCCGAAATATCCGGCGGCATGAAACAGCGCGTCGGCATCGCGCGCGCCCTCGCCATGGAACCCAAGGTGCTGCTGCTCGACGAACCGTTCGGCGCGCTCGATGCGCTCACGCGCGCTCACCTGCAGGACGAGGTGATGAAGATCCACGCCAAGCTTGGCAACACCGTGATCATGATTACCCATGATGTCGACGAGGCCGTGCTGCTGTCGGATCGCATCGTGATGATGACCAATGGCCCGTCAGCGCGCATCGGGGAGGTGCTGAGTGTAGATCTTGAGCGGCCCCGCGCGCGGCTCGATTGCGTCAAGAACCCCGAGTATCTGCGATGCCGCGAGGCGGTGATGCGCTTCCTCTACGAACGCCACACCTTCGTCGAAAGTGCGGCCTGACCGACGCCACCTCGCGTGCGCCCTGTTCACCGTAGAAGGCACGGATGCTTGTGGGCATCAGAAGCGCCAGGGAAAGAGGGCGGATGCTTGTGGGCATCAGAAGCGCCTGCCAAGAGGGCGGTGGTTGTGGGCATCCGCAGCGCCGGTGAAATAGCGCGGGGGGGGCGGCTTCAAGTTTTGAGCGGGCGGTTCAGCTCCGTGCGCCAGCCCGCCGGATCCGGTGTCGATTGCGGGCCGACTGAGTAGATCTCCCACAAATCGGCTGCCGGTTCGTGTCCGTTAGCCTTTATCCAGGCGCTGAACTCGCCCCATGCCGCCGGCAGGCCTTCATAAGGACCACTGTAAACCGTGCGCGCCACTTTTGCCTCAGGCAGGGTGCCAACCGTCACGCGACCAGCCGCTTGCACCGGCGCCGCTACCCGCACACCCAGTTCGAAATCGAACGTGTCCGCACTCATTGTCAAATGATGCGCGAAAATCGCACCGATGGGCGCTATGCCTTGCTTGGCCAGGGTTGCCATCAATTCGCCGGCGGCGGGGCCGAACACCTTCATCATCTCGTTGCGCGGCACGGTGAGGTGGATGATCGCGGCTGTCTCGACTGTCGTCTGGATGATCTGTGGGGTAGCAAGCATCGGAGGTACTCCAGTGTTGGGTTTTAAGTGTGCATGGCAGGCCGATTGGGCCAAGGCTGAGTAGCAACGCGCGGCGAGACGTCTTGAAGGCTCGCGAAGAGAGCCGTCATGAGTGATGGGCTCAGTGCCGAGCGCCCCAAAAAGCATCGAGCCGGACGTAGCTGGCTTCCATGCCTTGCTCCATGTTGAAGGCCAGCATCGCGGTGCGCGCGGCGGCGTCCGGGAGCGTCATGCGCATGGTCATCTGTGTGCCTTTGCCGGCGATTTCGAACGTGGTCACGATATGATTGTCCGGCGTCGGGTCCGGCAGGTGCATGCGCTCGACATGGACGATGCGGCTGAAAGGTACCAGTTCCAGGAACTCGCCCGTGATCGAGAAGCCGCGGCCCTTGCCGTCAGCCCATTGATAGCGGAAGTTTCCGCCGGGCCGAGGATCATTGATGCAAACCGGCATCGACCAGCCGTCCGGCCCCAGCATCCATTGGCGGATCAACTCCGGCTCGGTGTGCGCCCGATACACCGCCTCAGGCGCTGCCGCGAACTGCCTGATAACGATGATGTGGCGGTCGCCATCGGTTTTCAGCGTCAGTTTGCTCATGATTGTTTCCTCTCGTCTGATGCCTTTATTCCGTCCAACACGGCGTCGAGCCGGTCGTAGTTTTTGGCCAGCGCGCTGCGCAGCATGTCGAGCCATTGGTCGATTTCGGTTATCGCGGTCGGTGCCAGCCGGCACGGCCGCTTCGTACCCTCGATCCGGCGCACGATCAGGCCCGCACCCTCAAGCACTTTCAGGTGCCGGGAAACGGCCGGCTGCGTGATGTCGAACGGTGCCGCTAGCTGCATCACCGTCGCCTCACCGAGAGCGAGGCGCGCCAGAATAGCCCGGCGGGTCGGATCGGCCATCGCCGCGAACGCCGCATCCAAATTCGCCATGTTGCATCCTTTGTTATATAACGCAAACGTTATATAACATGTCGATTAATGTCAACCCACTATTGGAAAATGTCAGCCAGCGCTGAAAGAGCGGTACGCCATGCAGGCGTAATGCGATTGCTGCGGCACACTTGAGCGTGGGCGGGCTTTTGCAATTTTGCGCACCCCGCACGCCAACCGATTGGTAAACGCCAGCCACGGGTTGCGCCTGACCGTTTAAATGCGTGTTTGGCTACTCAAGGTTGCGATTTCGTCAAATCCATAGTCCAAGACATTTCGGCCAGCGGCACGCCGGTCGCCACCCGTTCCGCTGCCGGCAGCACGTCCAGGCTCGGCCAGAGCCCGGTGTCGAGCGCATTGGCATACCCGTCCGCGTGCCCGGCGCGGCGGGTTGCCTCCGCCGCGCGCCGATGATCGTAAGGGAGCCGGTGCGTGCTCAGCACCAATCCGCTGTTTTGGGCCCGCATCAGCCCGAACCACGCATCCGGCGTGCCGTCGTTGGCCGGCATGCCCAACACGCCCGGATTGAACCACACCCGCCCGGCAGCTTCGGCAATGAACGGCAGGCCGGCGTGGCCCGCGATAACCAAGTCCGTATCTGCCTCGATGAGTTCCTCCGCGAGGACAGCCGTGTCCGACGCGAACACGAACCGGCTGATAGCGGTAACGCCACCGTGCACGACCCGCACCGAGCGTCCGCCATAGTCGAACCGCAGCGTCTTGGGCAACGCCGCCATCCAATTCCGGCTCGCTTGCGAAACCTGGCCATTGGCAAAGGCGAACCAGTCCCGAGCCGCTCGTTCGCACGCTGAATCCTCGGCGAACCCGCAGCCGCAATCCCCGGCCCCGCTTGCCAGTTGCTCCTCGCAGTTACCCGCGATCATATGGCAGCCCCAGTCGCGTATCGCGGCGATCGTCTCCTCGGGCTCGGCGCAATACGCCACCACGTCGCCGGTGCAGATGGTTTGCGCGGCGGTAAGGCCCAGCGTCGCCGCCCGCCGCCGCATCGCCTCGACCGCGCGCACGTTCGAATAGGGGCCGCCGAACACCAACACCGGTGCAGTCGCGTCCACCGCGATCAGCGTCGGCGGCCGCCGCCGTGTGTCGTCCTTGGTGCTCATCCGCGTGCGCCAATCCCATAGGCTTTGGCGATCAACGGTAACGGTGCGCCCGCCAGGTAAAGCGTCATGCATGCCGCATTGCGCAGACTGCGCCGCCACCAACCGTCGCGCAGCCAGCGCGCAGCCGATGTCATCGCGCGCGCCTCCAGCATCACTAGGTTGCGCCGGCCGATCCGCCTGACAATATCCACGTCTTCCATGATCGGCTGCGGCCGGAAGCCGCCGGTCCGATCATAAAAGTTGCGGCTCAGCAGCAAGCCCTGGTCACCGTAGGGGACGCCGAATCGCCGGCAACGCCACGCCACGATTTTTTCCAGCCGCCGGGCTGTGCCACTGGCGTCGTCGAGCGCGAAGCGGAAGGCGGCGGCACGTTGGTTGTTCGAGGGGTCGGCCATGAACTGTTGCGCCTCGATTTGCCAGCCCGTCTCCAGCACCGTGTCGGCATGCAGAAACAAAATCCACTCGCTGCTGGTAGCCTCCGCCCCGGCGGCTAGTTGCTGCCCCCGGCCGCGCACCGATTGCAGCACGCTGGCGCCACCGGCCCGCGCGATCTCTCGCGTTGCGTCGTCGGATCCACCATCGACCAGCAGCACCGGCCACGCGCCAGCCAGCGCCTTAAGGCACTGCGGCAGATGCCGTGCCGCATTCAACGCCGGAATGACGATGGCCAGCTCAGTCATCGCGCCTCAGCCGCTGCACGAGGCCCCGCCCAGCACGCAGAACCGCGCGCAATGCGGATGATTGAGGGTTACCGGCCGCGCCGCATCCGCCAGCGTCGCGCCCAACGCAAACTCCGCCGCATAGGGCAACAGCGTGCATGATACCACCACGGGAGCCACCGCCCCCTTGTGCTTCACCACCATG
>JANXYD010000095.1 GCA_025350265.1 Hyphomicrobiaceae bacterium
GCGCGACGAATGGCGCCCTAATCGACCCCGCTGCGATATGATCTTGGAGGATTTGTCGGGTGGACAGGCGATCAAGATTTCCGAGGATCGTGGCGCCGGTGCGCGAGGATGTCGACTGGACGCCAGCGAACTTCTACGCGCCATGGCGGCGGCCCGCGAGGTCATCGCGACGCAGCCGGATCTGTTCATCGTCAACAAGTTCGGCAAGACGGAAAGCGAAGGCGGTGGGTTTCGCGATTTGATCGCCGAAGCCGTCGCGCAAAATGTTCCCACGTTGGTGGCCGTGCCGTGGCGCAACATTGACAACTGGCGTCGTTTCGCCGGCGAGTTTGCTGTTGAATACAGAGTTGAAGACTTGCCGTCTGACGATGCCGGCCTCTGCCGTGTTCTCGGGTTCCAACTTCAGGAAACCGCAGACGAGCGCACGGCGCCCAGCCCCGAAATGTAACGGAGACCATGCCATGGCCACCACGGCCGAACAGATACGGTTATATTCGGGTCCAGCAGTTCTGAGCTACGGGTTTCGACCATTCTTTCTAGGTGGTGCCGTTTGGGCCATTGTAGCCGTGACGCTGTGGCTGCCCATGCTTGCCGGCGAGATTTCGGTCCCCACCGCCTTCGCGCAGCTCGAATGGCACTTTTACGAACTCATTTTTGTGTATTGTAGCGCTGGCGTGCGTTAAAGCCCTCCAACGCCCAGCCGCAAGCCGAGAGTGTCGAGAACGGACCTGAGCTCCTGGCCGATGGGTATGCCACGGACCGATCTTTCGCTGCGTCTGCGGGCTCTGCCATCGCCAGGAAGGGTAATTTCTTCGACCCCAGGCAGGCGCGCAGAAGCTCGGAGCTCGTCGAGATGTGCTACGATGGCAGATGCAAACACACTCGGGTCGATGAAACGCGCCACGTCGAGTGCAACAATGAATTGTCCGGTATTGGCGGCGCTGGAGTTGTCGGCATTGAAATCGACCACCGCCTTGCCGACCGCCGCGCCGTTCAGGGTCCCAGCCAATAGCCCCAGCATCAGCGACAACCCCGCGCCCTTGTAGCCGCCAATCGGGAGGAGCACACCGTCAGCACTCTGGGATGGGTCATTTATTGGGTCGCCTGTCTTGCGATCGATCATCCACCCATCTGGCATCGACTGTTTTTTGAGCGCGTGGGTCTTGATGGTGCCGTAGCTGACGACGGTCGTGGCGATGTCGAGGATGACTGGTGGCGCATTGCCCGCCGGCACGCCGATGGCGAGCGGGTTTGTTCCGAGCAGCAAGTCTGTCCCGCCCCATGGCGCCATGTGATTGGCGCTGGCCACAGCCCCATAAATCCCGACCATTCCATGCGCTACGGGCATCGCGGCATAAAGCGACGCCGGGCCGGCATGGTTGGAATTTCGGATGCCGACCCAACCGATACCTGCTTCCTTGGCCAGTTCGATCGCCGTCTCCGCCGCCCGCGCCACGACAAGGTGACCCATGCCGTTGCCGCCGTCGACGATCGCGGTCGAGGTGGCTGTGCGGTTAATGGTGATTACCGGCACACGCTCGACGCCACCGCCCTCGATCCGCCGCACGTATTGTGGCAATCGGAAAATGCCGTGCCCATCAGCGCCAATTAGATCGGCCTCCACCATCAAGTGAGCGACCTTTGCCGCGTCGGATTCGGGTAGTCCCACAGCGATCAAAGCGCGACGCGCAAACGCCTCCAGTTCGGCAGGCGGAACGCGTTCGGACAAGGGAGCGCCGGGGTCGCTGGGCATGGTTGCGCCTTTCACTCTATGCCAATCCCGGCGGATTGGATCAGTTGGGCCTTTTCCAGGAAATCCTTGGCAATGATCCCGGCGAGATCGGCGCTCGACCCGCCAGTCACTTCAACGCCGATGCTGGTCAGGCGCGCCTTGATTTCGGGGTCGGATAACGCCGCATTGGCAGCGGAATTTAGCTTCGCGATGACGGATGGTGGTGTTCCCGCCGGCGCGATCAGGCCGCCCCAGGCGATGAATTCGAAGCCGGGCAGGCCCTGCTCTGCAATCGAAGGCACGTCCGGCAATACGGCGAGCCGCTCTTTGTCTCCAGTTCCAAGAATGTTCAGTTTATTGTTGGCGCGAAACTGGAGTGGCGTCGGCAAGGCCACAAACATTACGGGCACATTGCCACTGACGACATCATTGAACGCGGGGCTGACGCCCTTGTAGGGCACATGCGTGAGCTTGAATCCGCCAGCACGCATCAATAGCTCCATCGCCATATGCTGCGGGCTGCCGGCACCGCCGCTTGCGTAGTTGATACTCCCACCGCTGGCCTTGGCCATGCCGATCAATCCCTGCACGTCTTTGGCCGCAAATGACGGATTGGCAACCAGGGCCCAGTGCAGACGCACCAACTGCACAATCGGCACGTAGTCCGTTCTTGGATCGAAGCCTGCATTCTTCAAAACGTTTGGTAGAACCGTGACAACGCTGTCGTTGACGGCAAGTATCGTATACCCGTCCGGTTGGGCCATTTTGCCAGCGCGCATGCCAAGCATACCCGACGCTCCCGTCACGTTCTCGATGACAAGCGGTTGTCCCAACCCTTTAGCCATGTGTTCGGTAATGATGCGAACGACCACGTCGACGGCGCTCGCCGGCGCCAAGGGCTCAATGACGCGGATCGGATGGGCTGGATAGTCTTCGGCGACCGCGCCGAACAACGGCAGCACTAGCGCGAGTAGATATGTCAACCAGAGCTTCATCATTGCATCCTCGTGCTTGTACGGCGCGATTAGGCACAGAAGCTGGCCCTCTGATCAAGAAAAGTTCAGCCGGTCACGTAACTCACGCGTCGTCATCACAGTCGCATCCCCCAGCGGGATGATCCGTTTACATTTCACGCTGGCTGATCCTTGTTATGATCTTTCTGCTGGCCCAGCTCGCGGCCGGTGGCACAACCTTCCGGTTGATCTCCTGTTCCGCTGGTCGGCCCTCTTGAATAACCTCCTTCCAGTGCCATCGAGCGAAACAGCGAGGGACACTCGGCCGTAGCCAAGCGACGCGCAGCCTTGCTGAATGCAATTATTGGGTCAGGGACGTTCAACTCGCCGGTCTCAGTACCCACCTTGGCGTCACCGAGCGCCGCAGAGTAAGAAGTGCAATTAACTTTGGGCTGGGAGCGGCAGCGTTGTAGTCTGGCTGCAAGCATCACGAATCAGAAAGGGAGGAAAAGACAATGAGTCAAAAAATCGACCGCAGCAAGCTGATCATTCCGGCGCTTGGAGGGATCTACGATCGCCTCGCACCGTTCAGTTACGCTTTCATGCGGTTCGCCACCGGTGCCGTGCTGGTTCCGCACGGAGTTCAGAAGCTATTGTTCAACTCGACGGACACATTCGCAGGCAACATCAGCTCGAAAGGGCTGCCCTTCGCAACCGTCTTGGCAGTTCTCGTCTTTATTTCCGAGTCGGTTGGTGCTGCCTGCTTGGCCCTTGGACTTTTTACGCGCATTGCCGCGGCAATGATCTTTATCCAAATGACGGTAATTATTTTGTTTTTCCAATGGCAGTACGGCTACTTCTGGACCAATCGAGGCATTGAGTATGCGTTGCTGTGGTGGTTGTTATGCCTTGCGATCTTTTTCCGCGGCGGTGGGCGTTACTCTGTCGACTACTACCTTGGCAAGGAGTTCTGAGAGCTGTCGAATACGAGTCGGAGATCTAGTAAATCCTGTGGTGCGGCGATTTAAGACGGTTCAGTGTCGGCATTCGGACGGAGTGCCGGCACTTGGTAACTCTGCGTTGCCAAGTTAAAGTCGACAGTCGACCGAGCCGATGCCGAAGAGCATCACGCTGACCTACGATCTCACGGGAACCACCGAGAAATTGACCGGAAGTTGTTCCCCGATACCGACTTGTCGGGCACCGATGCCGGTTCGGCCAGGGTGAGCCAATGCACAAAAGCGGTCGGAGTCGATTGCTGACTATCAATCGAAATGTGTTTCTCCGTAGGTATTCACTCAACGTGAGACAATTAAGAATTGTTGCATTGTAGCAAAGGCATAACAGATTGATGTGAGGCGCGGCAACTTATCACCGCCCGCGACCCTCTCCCCTGCCGCGGCGATAGTGGACTGCTGCCCGATTTGCCCTCCGTCCTACGTGGACGGAAGTTTGTGCGAATAGCGACCGAGATGTTGAGCGCTGGGAAACTGCCCGACCCACACGCCGTTGACGTACCATTTCCAGAGCATGAGTCATTGCTACCGAGCTTAAAACCTTCCAAGACTGAGCGCAAACTAAACCCGGGGGAGCAATGGCTGCAAAGTCACGTCAAGCTAGTTCAACTGGCACTAAGCCGCCGAGAGGCAAGCGTCGCGGTATTAATTTTGCCTGTTTCATGGATCTCGTTGCCTTTAATGAAGCCGGCGACATCAGGGGTGCAGCGCGCAGAAGCGGGCGTTCGGCGACCACAATACGGCAGCACCTGAAAGAGCTGAACAGCTATCTGAGCAGAACCCTTGTTGAATTTCCAGCCGAAGGGGAATCGAAGACCAAGGCGGCAAAACTTACGAGCGACGGGAAGCACCTGGCTGAAGTTGTGAAAGCCCAGCTCGGTCAAATTTTGAGTGAAATAACCAACGGCCCGGTGAAAAACGAATTTCGAATTGCAGCTTTACAATCGCTCGCATCCGGATACCTCCCGGTTCAATTGTCGAACAAATACGAAAAAATCGGGTCTCCGGAGTTATCGATAACCGTATTAACGGGAAACTTGGATAAGTGCATCGCGGCTCTAGAAGCTGGCTCGGCCGACCTATTGGCTTGCTATCACGACAATACAACACAAGCACATCTTTCCTCTCTGGAACTGGAATCATTACCGCTTGGTGACGAACATTTAGTTGCAGTATGTAGTAAAGACTTTTTTCAGAAAATGTCGCCGACCCTCACGAAGCTGATTGCTAAGAAAGCCCAGAAAGGCACCTCTGGATTTACGTTCCCATACCTGTCCTATTCAAGGCATACTTATTTGGGACCTGTAGTTGCCAATCATATGGAACAACTCGGTATTCTGCGGTTCGCCCAATCGCATGCGCACGCTGACATGGCTGATACATTGAAGTCATTGGCACTGTGTAACAAAGGCGTCTGCTGGTTGCCAAAAACGCTCGCAGACCCTGCGTTGTCGGATGGGCGTCTAGTCGACCTCGCGAAGGAGCTCAACTGGCCAGAGCTCACAGTGAAGCTCCACGTTGTTTTGATGGGCAGAAAAGAACTTCTGGTCAAATTCCGCTTAATCGCTTCCGGATTGTAGGTGCGCGCCGCGACACCGCTCGATAGTTGGAGTGCGATCGCTCCGCCACAGGGCGAAAAGGTGCCGTACTTGCACGTTTCCGCTCACAGTCGCGCGACATACATCGGTACTGTGGTCAAGTGCGAATTTGCGTGAAGCAGCAGGTGATCTGGCGAAGCATCGCGAGAACTCGCAGCAAACGACGCAATTCTTAGAATTGATCGCGTCCCGGATTCTCGATCTTCTCCCCCACGGTTGCGGCTCCGCATAGCGGTGCGCAGCGGATTCAAACACGTGGCCAAACCGCACGGTGGGAGTTCACAATGCTGTCCATTTTCAAGCGTCAACGCTCTGAGAACCATCTCGCGCACAACGCGACCATGCAGCCAATTGCGCGTTGGCCGACACCGCGCGCGAAACACGCGGCAAACTGCACAGAGGTGCAATCGGTTCCGCCGGAGTGGCGCGCTTTCTACGATGAATATGGCTTCTCGGAAACCATCGAGCATGGTTTGTCCTTGCGCCGGGGCAAGCTGCCAAACAAGCGCGTGATCGTCGTAGGGGCCGGCACCGCAGGGATGTGCGCAGCGCGTGAGCTGAAGCGGGCCGGTGCTGACGTGACGGTTCTTGAGGCATCCGGCCGGGTGGGCGGGAGGGTCAAAACCATTAACTTTCCCGGCGGCGCTCATGGCGAAGCCGGCGCCATGCGGATCCCCAAACATCATGAGCTGCTGCGCGGTTACCTCAGACATTTTTTCCTAGAAGAGCGGCTTGAAGCCTTCGAGCAAAAGGTCAAGCTGGTCCACCTGTCGCGCCTGGGTGCCCCGGTAACGTACGAAGAATTCGAGCGACGTCTGAAGGCGCAAGAGCCCACGCTCATGTCCTGCTTCCCCGGTTTGAAGCCGAGCGAACGCGGTAAAACTGTCGACGAACTCTTTGCTGAGGCCGAGGCACCTGTCATCCAGCTTCTGCGCAGTACCTTCGAACGCTCAAGTGGCGACGTGAAAGCTGCATATGCGAGTGTGCGGATGAAATACGATGGCTATACGCTGCGCTCGTATTTCGAACAGGTTGCCGGGTGGTCGCCGTGCTGCATCCGCTTGTACGATCACACTTCACCGCATGTCGTGCTTGACAACGGCTTTTACGAATCTTGGCTGGACGCATACCTGTCGTCTCAGGCGCAGGGTGCGGCGGTGGGCATGCAAACGCTGAAGGGCGGCATGCAAGAATTCACCAACGCGTTCATTGACCCATCGAACTCTCTCAGCCTGCTGAAAGACGTGAAATACCGCGCACGTGTCGTTGGAGCCAGCTTCGACGCTGATACCAAGAAAGTGCGGGTGATCTGGCGCAGCGCGACGGGCCAAAGGCAGGTCGAAGAGGGCAATTATGTAATCTTTGCGGTGCCGTTCCCTGTGTTGCGAACACTGAAATTGAACGTGCCTTTCGGCCCGAAGAAGATGGATGCCATTGAAAACCTACGTTATGTGGCCGTGACGAAAGTGTTGCTGCACTTCCGTACGCGGTGGTGGGAGAGATATCTACACGATGTAGGGCAGGGCACAGAGGGTGGGTTCGTCACCGATCTGTCCATCGGTTACGGTGTGTTTCCGCCAGCGTCCCGCGATCAATTCAGGAACGGCCAGACCGGCGGGGTCGTGATGGCATCTTACACCTTCCAACTGAAGGCGACCGCGATGGGCGCCATGGGCCGCGACCATGCCATCGAGCTTGCGCTCGAAGATATGGCAGCGATCTTCGGCGACGTCGTGCGCGAAAATTTTGTAGGCGGCGAAACTCAGGTCTGGTCAGGCGACCCGTTCACCGGCGGTTCGGCTTTTGCCTACTACTCCCCAATGCAGAAGTCCCAGTTGTTCGAAGACATGCTCACGCCGGAGTGGGAAGGTGCCGCTCATTTCGCCGGCGAACATGCAAGCCATAGTCACGGTTGGATAGAGGGGGCACTAGAAGCGGCGCTTCGTGCAGCGTCGGATATCTACAATCTTCACGTCCCGAAATAGTGGCTCGCCTTGGGTGGGGCTGTAGGCATTAAGGTCTAGCTGGCTGCCGCAACGTCTAACCAACCAGCTCCAGCTTTCTAGCTGAAAGAGGGGGCACGCTCGCCGTATCATTATTGCATATGAGAGGCTTTGGCGTAGGCGCCGCTACGAGTCGTCACAAGTCAAAGTGAGCCATGTCAGACAGATTAACGATGCGGCTAGTTTTCCTGTCGTCATCAGTGCATTTCTCCATGAAATCGACCTGTGCGTCTCCCAAGCCTCTATTCCACCTTTGACTTGCCCTGCATTCGCCGCTCGTTTGACGTAGATAGCACTTTGAATGTTGGTGTCGGTGTCCGCGTGATCAGACCTTTCAGCGCAGGGAAGCCGGTTCTGATACCGTCGGGAAACCAGCGAGGTTGCAAGGAAACATGCTCCACACCCGCAATCGCTTGCTGAAGGAGATCGAGCGCTGGCAAACCCAGGGCTGGATCACGCCGGAGGGTGCCGCCGGTATCAAGGCGGATGTCGCCGCGCGTCGTTCAGGGCTTGGCCTTGCGCAGGTTCTAGCCACTCTTGCAGCCGTGTTGATCGGCTTTGCAGCTATGAGTTTCGTCGCTGCCAACTGGCACGATTTGTCGAAGCTCGCCCGGCTTGCGGTCATCTTCACCGGACTCTGGAGCAGCCTTGCCGTTGCGGGTGCTCTGTTGCAGGCCGGCCGCGGCGGCTTTGCCCACGCGGCGTTACTGGCGGCGGTCGCGATCTATGGCGGCGGGATCATGCTGATCGCGCAGGCATACCAAATGGACGGCCATCCGCCGGATGCGGTCTTGTTGTGGGGGCTTGGAGCACTTGCTGGGGGATTGCTGACCCGTTCCAACCCGGTGCTTGCCGCAGCACTGGTCTTGTTCGTCGTCTGGCATTGGATGGAGCTGGGCGAGACCTGGAACGAAGTGCACTGGGCCTTCCTGCCGGCCTGGGCCTGTGTTGCGGGCGGATTTGCGATAACGCGCTGGCGGCCGGGGCTGCATCTCGTGTGCCTTGCGATTGCCAGCTGGGTCATTGAATACGGCTATCTATTCGGCTCTGAGGCCGTGCGCGGCCATCTGACCGTGACGCTGATTGGCCTCGGCATCGTCGCCGCCGGCATCCTTGTCGGCCCGGCGATCGACCGCTGGCGCCAAGTATCCGGAGCCATGATGCTCTATGGTTTCGCAATCGCGTTTGCCGGGGCCATGGCACTGCAATTCGTCGTCGATCGTCATGGCACCCACACGTTGCTCTACGGTGCGATCGTGCTCTTTGCTATTGTTGCCGCGCTGGCCTGGAGCTGGCGGACCGACAACAAGGCCGCGCTGTGGACCGCCTACGCCGCTTTTTCGATCGAAATCTTCTCGCTCTATGTCAAGAAGATCGGAACGTTGCTCGGGACATCGGCCTTCTTCCTGGCGGCAGGCCTGTTCGTCGCCGCGCTCGCATTCGTCGCGTTCCGGCTCCATCGGGCAACATCCGATCAACCCGGGGAACCGGCATGAAACGCCTCACAACCCATCCGCTGGCTGGCGTGATCGCAACAGCGCTGCTGTTGACGGCGATCCTTGGCAGCATGGTCTTTGACCGTGTGCGACTCCTCCAGACGGCGCGCGAGATCGTACTCCCGATCACACCGGTCGATCCGCGCGATCTCTTCCGAGGCGACTATGCCCGGCTCACCTACGAAATATCGACACTCGATTCCCACCTGCTGGTCTGGGCACCCGGCGACCCCCGACGGCCAAAAAATGTGTTCGCCACGCTCGAGTCAGACGTCACCTTCAAATGGCGCGTGGTTGCGGTCTCGCTGAATTTGCCAAAGAATCTTGCCACCAACCAGATCGCAATCGCCGGCAGGTTGAACCAAAGGCAACCGAATTCGGTCAGCTATGGCATCGAGCGCTATTACGTACCGGAAGGCACAGGCGACGATCTAGAAAAGTTGGCGCGCGACAAGACGCTTTCAGCCGTCGTCGCCGTCGATACCCGTGGCCGTGCGGCCATCAAGGGCCTGATGCGTGACGGTCGCCGCATCTATGACGAGCCCTTGTGGTAGGGGGTAATGTTGCTACGCGGGGAACGCGAACTTCACTTCATTGCGCGACCCATGGCAACTTCATTTGCGGCCCGCCAGATCGCTCAACCGCCCAAAGCGGGCCGATCAAAAGACTTCGACCCTGCCGTTCACCCAACAGGGCCGCTCGTTAGCTTCCAGACCAAGCGGCAATTTTTTGAGATCTGCCGCACTGATAATTCGTGCCGTCAGGGCGCACGGCCAAGGCGGACAGGTCTTGCTGCAGGAAAGCGATTGACTAAGGATGCGTGTTCGGCGACAGGAGCGGTACTCAATCGAAGCTGTGGATCTCGAAGCGCGTGGTTTCTGACCGTCCGTGGCACTTACGGCGCCCAAGGAGGCATAGTTGGCCGCACTTGTCAGAATCGCGCTGCAGAAGCCATTGACGTTCATCGTGCTCGCTCTCCTGATCCTGCTCGGCGGCGGGCTGGCGGCGCTACGCACTCCGATAGACATCTTTCCCGAGATCCGCATTCCTGTCATTGCCATCGTCTGGCAATATACCGGCCTGCCGCCCGAGGAGATGAGCGGTCGCATCGTGACGCCGTTCCAGCGCGCGCTGACCACCACCGTTAACGACATCCAACACATCGAGGCTAATTCCTACACTGGCATCGGGGTCATCAAAGTATTCTTCCAGCCGGGCGTCGCTATTTCCACCGCGAACGCACAAGTAACGGCTATCGCGCAGACCATGTTGAAGCAGTTGCCGCAGAATTCCACCCCGCCGCTGATCCTGAACTACAACGCGTCCACTGTGCCGATCGTGCAGTTGGCGTTGTCGGGCGCGGGCATGACCGAGCAGACTCTGTTCGACAACGCCGTCACCGTCGTTCGCACGCCGCTTGTGACTGTGCCCGGTGCCGCGATCCCGTGGCCGTTCGGCGGTAAAATGCGACAGATCCAGATCGATCTTAATACACAGGCCCTGCACGCCCGTGGACTGTCGGGGCAGGACGTGGCCAACGCGCTTGCCGCGCAGAACCTGATCAACCCGGTCGGCTCACAAAAGATCGGCAGCTTCGAATATCAGATACAGCTCAACAATACTCCGACCGACTTTAATGGCTTGGCTGATCTGCCGGTCAAATCGGTCAACGACGCGATGGTTTATCTGCGCGATGTCGCCACGGTGCGCGACGGTAACCCGCCGCAGACCAACATCGTTCATGTCAACGGCGGGCGCTCGGTGCTGCTGTCGGTGTTCAAAAATGGCGCGGTGTCGACGCTTGCGATCATCCAGGGCATCAAGGATAAGATCAAAGAAACGATGCCCAGCTTACCCGAATCGATGCGCATCGATCTTGTCGGCGACCAGTCTCTTTTTGTCAGCGGTGCCATCGATAACTTGCTACACGAAGGCTTGCTTGCTGCCGCGTTGACCAGCGTGATGATCTTGTTGTTCCTCGGAAGCTGGCGCTCGACCTTGATCATCGCCGTGTCGATCCCGCTTGCGGTCATGTCCTCAATCGCCCTTCTGGCGGCATTCGGAGAGACGCTCAACATCATGACACTGGGCGGCTTGGCGCTGGCCGTAGGCATTCTCGTCGACGAGGCCACTGTCACCATCGAGAACATCAATTATCACCTCGAACAGGGCAAGGACGTCGAAACCGCTATCCTTGACGGTGCCAACCAGATCGCGACGCCGGCGTTTGTCTCAATGATGTGCATTTGCATCGTGTTCGTGCCGATGTTCTTCCTGACCGGAGTGGCGCGCTTCCTGTTCGTGCCGATGGCCGAAGCTGTGATGTTCGCGATGGTCTGGTCGTTCCTGCTGTCGCGCACGCTGGTGCCGACGATGGCGAAGT
>JANXYD010000174.1 GCA_025350265.1 Hyphomicrobiaceae bacterium
GTTTTCTCGCTCTGCCTCGACGTCGACGAAATCGACCGGGTCGCCCAGTCGCTGCGCTGGTTCTCGCGCAACCACTGGAACGTGCTTGGATTTCATGATGGCGACCATGGCCAACGCGACGGATCGCCGGTCGGCGTGCACGTGCGTGACGTGCTCAAAGTGGCGGGCCTCGAACGTTTTGGCACTCGCATCAAGCTGCTCTGCTATCCAAGAGTGTTCGGCTTCGTCTTCAATCCGCTCAGCGTCTACTTCTGCTATGGGCACGACGAGCGGGTCGGTGCCATCATTTACGAAGTGACCAATACGTTTCACGAGCGCCGCAGCTATGTCATCGCGGTCGGCGACGATCAAGGCGCGATCATAATGCAGCATTGCGCCAAAGACCTTTACGTCTCCCCTTTCACCTCTTCCGACGGCAGCTACGATTTTCACGTACGGCCTCCAGACAATCGCGTCGTGGTCGGCATCGCCTTCCGCGAAGCCGGGCAGGCGATGCTCAAGACACACTTCCAGGGCATCCGGCGCGAGCTGACCGATCGCGGCATCCTGGCGCTGGTCGTCGGTTATCCGATGATGACTTTGAAAGTCGTCGTCGGCATCCACATCCAGGCAGCCCGACTGTGGTTCAAGGGCGTCCCCCTGGCCGCCAGACACGCGTCTGCGCCATTTTCCATGACGATCGTCAAGGCTACTGCGAGGGACGCTTCCCATGTTCAGACATGATTTGACGCCATCCGGATCGTCCACCGTGCGCGCGCCCATTTACCAGACGTTGATGGGCACCCTCGACGGCCTGCTGATCAGGCTGGTCACGTCGGCACTTCGCCGGGCGCAGTCGGGGTGCCTACATTTGACCCTGCCATCTGGCCGCACGGTTTTCCTCGGCAGTGCTGCGCGCGGCACCTCAGCGCAGCTTTCCGTACGTAATTATCGCGTCATCTGGAATTGCTTGCGGCGCGGCCCGCTTGGGTTCGCCGAGAGTTACATGGCCGGCGACGTCGACACGTCCAGCTTGAAAGATCTCTTCAACTACTACATGGACAATGAGCCAGTGGTGGTCGACGCGGCGGGCAATCTGATGCAGTCAGCCAAACGCGATCAGGTCTTCCATGTGCGTCATGCCAACACCCGGGCCGGCAGCCGCCGCAACATCGCCGCGCATTACGACATCGGCAATTCCTTCTATCGACACTGGCTCGATGCCGGGATGACGTATTCGAGCGGAATCTACGCTGAAGCAGCGGCGACCCTCGATCAAGCGCAGCAGGCAAAATATGCGGCGATCCTGGCAGCTCTCGACGTTCGGGCGGGTGACAATGTGCTTGAAATCGGCTGCGGTTGGGGCGGATTTATCGCAGCTGCTGCAGCGCGCGGCGCAACCGTCTCAGCCATTACGATTTCCGAACAACAATTCGCCGCCACAAGCGCCCGTATCGCGTCCGAACACCTCGAAGCTCAAGCATCGGTCAGCCTGGAAGATTACCGCGACACGTCCGGAACCTTCGACCACGTCGCCTCGATCGAAATGATCGAAGCGGTCGGTGAGGAGAACTGGGCGACGTATTTCCGCTGCATCGCCGATCGATTGAAACCTGGCGGCAACGCCGTCGTCCAGGCGATCACGATCCGGCCAGATCTTTACGACGGCTATCGCCGCAATCCAGATTTTATGCAGCTCTACATCTTTCCCGGAGGCATGCTGCCGACCGAAAATGCCATGCAGCAGCACGCCGAAGCTGCCGGGCTTCGCTTCGAGAAACTTCAGACGTTCGGTCATTCTTATGCGCTGACGCTCATCGAATGGCGCCGACGTTTCGATGCGGCGTGGCCACGCATCGCCACTCTCGGCTTCGACGAGCGATTCCGGCGCATGTGGAACTATTACTTCATTTACTGTGAGGTCGGCTTTGAGCGTGGATCGGTTGATGTCGGCCTTTACCGCATGATCAAGACACCGTGAAGCGCTGCATCGGCGGGCAGTCAGCCAGCGTCTGTTGCCGTCGTGAAACCATGACCGAAGCATATAAGGATCAGGTGCCAAACGCCGACACCCGACGCGTAGGCACCGATCATCGCCGCAACAACCATCGCTGAACAATCGGGAAATAGACGGCGTACGGCAACGCCCGCAGCACTTTCAGTCCGCTCACGGTTTGCCAGGGAAAAGCGATTTCAAAGCGCTGCGTTTCGAGCCCGCGCAAAATGTGTTTCGCCGCCACGTCAGCGGACACGATAAAGGGCATGGGAAACGTATTTACCGCTGTCATCGGTGTTTCTACAAAACCCGGATTGACAAGACTGACCGTCACACCGTGCCGCGCGAGATCTGGACGCAAGACTTCCGCGAGACTGATCACCGCTGCCTTGCTCGGCGCGTAAGCGGCGGCATCAGGCAGTCCGCGATACCCCGCAACCGAAGCAACCAGCGCCACGTGTCCGCGACGCCGTGTGATCATCGCCGGCAGCAAGGGCTCGAGCGCGTTGGCGATGCCGCCATAGTTGACCGCCATGGATCGCGCCGCGCGCGCCGCATCGAAGTCGCCGGCACCCATCGGGTCCCAGACACCTGCATTCAGGATGGCGAGGTCGATGGGCCCCAATTCGCGCACGATCCGTGCATGAGCCGCCGCAACATCCTCCCGATTGGTCACATCGACGGCAACCGCGACGATGTTGGGGTCTTGCGCTGTCAGGTCTTCAAGCTTTGCTTTGCTGCGTGCTGACGCGGCGACGCGAACACCCTGTGCCGCCAAGCGAAGTGCCAACTCTCGGCCAATCCCCGTGCTGGCACCTGTAATCCAGGCCGTCGTCCAACGCTGTGCCATGTTATAGTCCGGTCCACGGCTGCAGCAGGCGCCCGAAGATGCCCTTGAACCGTGCCGGCCGCTCGCTGGCAATCAAACAGATGCACCCTTCTTTTGCGTCGGCGATCGGACGGTGCTCGATATCGTCGCTGACATCTTGCATATCGCCGCGTCGATATTCGCCAGACACATCGGCGTAGGCACCGTCGAGAACCAGCGTCAGTTCGGCACCGCCGTGACCATGCTCCGGCATCCGGGCTCCGGCCGCGATCTTGAGTAGTCGCAAGTCTCCCTCGATCCCGGGCGACAACGACAGTCGATGATGCCGCACGCCGGGCGCCAGCCATTTCCAG
>JANXYD010000176.1 GCA_025350265.1 Hyphomicrobiaceae bacterium
TCCGCGGCGGCGGTCGCTGCCGGTATGGTGCCGTTGGCTGTCGGCACACAGACCGTGGCCTCGGTCAACCGGCCGGCCGCCTATTGCGGCATCGCAGCGTTCAAACCAACGACCGGGTCGCTGCTCAACGCCGGGATCGCGCCGCTTGCGACGAGCTATGATACGCCTGGATTTTTCGGCTGGAGCGTTGCCGATGCCATCTATGCCTACGAGGCCATTGCGCATGCGAACAGGCCGCCAGCAGTGCCGGCCGACCGGCAGGCGATGGTGTATATGCTCGACGATGCCCATCTGATGGACGCGACCGCCGACGTGGTGGCGGCGGTCGACGCGGTTCGCGAGCGGCTGATCGAGCGTGGCGTCAAAGTCGAGCGGCGCGCCTCGCCCATCGATTTTGCTCGCTTGGCGGCGCTGCAATGGTCGACGACGATCTACGAAGCCGGGCGGGCCATGCGGGGCTTTCTGCAACTGGCGGATGGCCAGATCGGATCGAAACTGCGCGAGGCCATAACGCGGGGGTGCGCCATCAGTGAGACGCAGTATCTCGACGAACGCCAGGAGATCAGCCGGCTACGCCACACGCTGCAGACGGCAGTCGCTGCTGCCGACGCCTGCCTGTGGCCGGCGACCCCGTCAACGGCACCCGAAGGCCTCGGCTGGACTGGCGATCCGAAGTACATCGGGCCGTGGACAGCCAGCGCCGGGCCGATCCTATCCGTACCCTCGGCCGTGACCGGCGACGGATTGCCGTTGGGTTGCATCGTCATCGGCAAACCCGGTGCGGATGCCGAACTGGTGGCTTTGGCCAAACGGTATCTGGCGTGATGCTTCGTCCATTCCATCACGGCCGAATGGCACGGCCGGTGGCCGCCCCAGGCCATATGCCAAATTAACGCTGTCAAAGAACCAACAGGAACCGTTTGGACCGGCTGCCTGACGTGGCAAGCAGTATACGCTCGTTATGAGAGGCGGGCATAAGTTCGCCCGGGCGACGCCCCCGCACACATCTCGGCAGCTTCCACGGCTCGCACTGCCACGCACCGGTGGGACGACGTTTCGTCGGCCTTTTCGACGCCGGCAGCGCGTGCGAGGCTGTCCGCCGATACCAAACAGCGAGGCAGCGATGGACGAGGCAATTCCGATCCTGGTGGGGTGTGGCCAGATCACGCAACACGAGCCCGATCCGGTAAAGGCGCATGGCGCTTTGGACTTGATGGCGGCAGCGGCGCGTTTGGCCGCAGCGGACGCCGGCGGGGGCGATGCGCTGCTGCAAGCCCTCGACACCATCGTCGTCATCAGATCGTTTTCAGATACCAGCTGGCGCTTTCGTAGCCCGTTCGGTGGGCCCGTCAATCCGCCGAAATCGCTGGCCAGCCGCATCGGAAATGCAAGCGCCAAGCGCCTCGTCTACACCCATCCCGGCGGGAACATGCCGCAATGGTGCGTCAACCGGTTATTCGAGATGGTGGCGCGCGGGGACGTCGGCGCAGCGATGGTTTGCGGCGGCGAAGCACTAGCGACGCAAAAAACCGCTGAACGCGCCAAGGTCAAACTCGACTGGAGCGAAGATGCCGGCGGCAGTTTCGAGCAATGGGGCGTCGCCAAGCGCGGCTGGAGCGATGTCGAGGAACGCCACCGCATGGCAGGAGCGATTTTCGCCTATCCACTATTCGAACAGGCGATCCGTCATCAACGCGGGCGCACGGTCGCTGAGCATCTCCAAGCCACCGGGCAATTGTTTCAGCGCTTTGCAGCAGTCGCCAAAGCCAATCCGCTCGCCGACCGCCGCGACGGCTTTAGTGCCACCGAAATCGCCACCGTCCGGCCGGACAACCCGTATATCGGCTTTCCCTACACCAAGCTGATGAACTCCAATGCCTACATCGACCAGTCTGCGGCGATCATCTTGACCTCGGTCGGCAAAGCGCGCGCGCTCGGCATACCCGAACATCGATGGGTCTATCTGCACGGATGCGCCGATACGCACGATCATTGGTACGTCTCCGACCGGCACAATTATTTCTCCTCGCCTGCCATGCGCATCGCCGCCCGCGAAACCCTGGCGATGGCGGATCTCGATATCAGCAAGGTCGACGCCCTCGACCTCTACAGCTGCTTCCCCTCGGCCGTGGAAATCGCCTGCCGCGAAATCGGCCTTGCCGAGGACGATCTACGCGGACTGACGGTCACCGGTGGGCTACCGTATTTCGGCGGGCCAGGAAACAACTACGTCACCCACTCGATCGCCGAGATGATGAACCACGTGCGCAGTCGTCCCGGCAGCAAGGGTATGGTGACGGCGAACGGCAATTACATCACCAAGCAGTCGTCGGCGATCTATTCAACAGCAACGCCGGAAAAACCGTTCAAGCCGAAAGACCCAGCTATTTATCAGGGCCAAATCGATGCCGATCGCGGACCGGTGGTCAACGACATCGCAAGTGGGGCGACGACGATCGAAACGTACACGGTGATGCACGACCGCAAAGGCCCCGCGTTCTGCATCCTGTTCGGACGGCTGGAGGATGGCAGCCGCTTCATTGCCAATACGCCGGACGACGCGACGTTGCTGCAAGCCATGATCGACGACGACATGATGGGTGCGCGCGGCCATGTCAGCAACGTCGATGGCCGCAACATATTCAAGCCCGCGTAGGCGTGCTTCCAGATGATGCATGACCCGGACGCAATGGGTGGTGCGAAGTGGGTTTCTGATCAGAGGCACGACAAGACAGAGAGCAAGTCCGTGCCGCAAATGGTCGGCACGGGCGCATCGATCATTCTGCGGCGATGGTCGGCAGCACCTGGCCGTCGGTGGCGAGTGCAAGACGCTCCTCTTTGAGCCGCTCCGCAATCAAAAACGCAAGTTCCAGCGCCTGATCCGCATTCAGGCGGGGATCGCAGTGAGTGTGGTAGCGGTCGGACAAATCGGTCTCGCTGATGGTGTTGGAACCACCCGTGCATTCGGTGACCGCCTGCCCGGTCATCTCGATGTGCACGCCGCCGGCGTGCGTGCCCTCGGCGCGATGGATGGCAAAGAATTGCTCCACCTCACGCAGCACGCGCTCGAATGGCCGCGTCTTGTAGCCATTGGCTGACGTGATGGTGTTGCCGTGCATGGGGTCGCAGCTCCAGACGACGTGACGGCCGGCTTTCTTGGTGGCGCGCAGCAAGTTTGGCAAGTGAGCGGCCACCTTGTCGGAACCGAAACGGGCGATCAGCGTCAATCGACCCGGCTCGTTGTCGGGATCGAGAATATCGATCAGGCGCAGCAACGCATCGGGTTCCAGCGTTGGGCCGCACTTCAGGCCAATTGGATTCTTGATGCCGCGCACGTATTCGATGTGCGCGTGATCGGGCTGCCGCGTACGGTCACCGATCCAGATCATGTGGCCCGACGTTGCGTACCAGTCGCCGGACGTCGAGTCCTGGCGCGTCATGGCGTGCTCATAGCCGAGCAGCAGCGCTTCGTGGCTGGTGTAGAACGAGGTGCCCTGCAGTTGTGGCGTGTTCTCGCTGGTGATGCCGCAGGCCTTCATGAACGCCAGCGTCTCGGTGATGCGGCTGGCCAATTCCTCGTAGCGCGCCGACGCCGGACTGCCCTTGACGAAGCCCAGCATCCACTGATGCACGCGCTCAAGATCGGCATAACCACCGACCGCGAAGGCGCGCAACAGATTGAGGGTGGCGGCCGACTGCCGATAGGCTTCGAGTTGCCGCTTCGGATCGGGCTCGCGCGCTTCATCTGTGAATTCCGGACCGTTGACGATGTCGCCGCGGTAGCTCGGCAATTCGACATTGTCCTTGCGCTCGACGGGCGACGAGCGCGGCTTGGCGAACTGCCCGGCGATGCGCCCGACCTTCACGACCGGGAATCCTCCAGCGTAGGTCATGACGACAGCCATCTGCAGGAACACGCGGAAGAAATCGCGGATGTTGTTGGCGGAATGCTCGGCAAAACTCTCGGCGCAGTCGCCGCCCTGCAACAAGAACGCATGCCCGCTTGCGACTTGGGCCAGCGATTGCTTCAGCTTGCGCGCCTCACCCGCAAACACCAACGGTGGAAACGTCGCGAGCCTGCGCTCGACTTCAGCCAGTTCGGCTGAATCGCGATAGGTTGGCACCTGCTGGATGGGCTTTGATTTCCAGCTCTCGGGCGTCCACTTCGGCAAGGCAGGCATCGGTCGTACTCCGGAAGGCGTCAGATGCGGGGGGTTATAGGGCAGTCGGCGAAAAATTGCATCGGGCGTATGCTGGCGTGCTGCAAACGGGTTGCCGCCCACGCCCGCTCGGGAGAAGACGTCCCGACGCCACCCTCTTCAAGCACTTAAAATATGGGTTGGGATGGGCTGACGTCCCGCCCCTTGGGGCCTGGGCCATCCCCAGTTCGCGCAATGCGCGAAATCAGCGGTGCGGGGCGCAGGCCTTGACGACGCGATCGATGGCCATCAACTCGACAAGCAACGCCTCCAGATCGCGCAACGGTATCATGTTCGGTCCATCGGACGGCGCATTGTCGGGGTCTTGATGCGTCTCGATAAACAGTCCAGCCACGCCGACCGCGACGGCGGCCCGCGCAAGGGGCGGCACGTAGCGGCGATCACCGCCGGAACTCGTGCCTTGGCCGCCGGGCTGCTGCACGGAATGAGTGGCATCGAAAATCACCGGCGCGCCGATCTCCGCCATCTGCGGTAGCGCGCGCATATCGACGACCAGCGTGTTGTAGCCAAAGCTCGACCCGCGCTCGGTGACGAGCACGTTGGGGTTGCCCGAACCCGTCACCTTGGCGACAACATTCTTCATGTCCCAGGGTGCCAGGAACTGCCCCTTCTTGATCTTGACCACCTTGCCGGTCTCGGCGGCGGCAATCAGCAAATCCGTTTGCCGGCACAGGAACGCCGGAATCTGCAGCACATCGACCACCGGGGCCAATAGCTTACACTGTTGAATTTCGTGCACGTCGGTGACCACGGGCAGGCCCAGCTTATCGCGGATCTCGGCGAACACCGGCAGTGCGGCGTCCAGACCGATGCCGCGCTTGCCGGCCAGCGACGTGCGGTTGGCCTTGTCGAAACTGGACTTGTAGACGAGTCCTATGCCAAGCCGGACGGCGATCTCCTTCAGGCTGCCTGCCATATCCAGCGCATGCTGGCGGCTCTCCATCTGGCAGGGTCCGGCGAACAACGCGATGGGCAGGTCCTGACCAAAACTGACCGAACCCACTTTCACGTGGGCGTTCGGCTTGATGGATGACCGCGAAATGTTCGACATTGGGTAACCCTTCAGGCGCTGCACGGATCAGTACACACTTGCTGTGACTGCGCCGTACACATAGTGCCCGCCACACCGCCAGCAGCGAGAAGCACGCATGCGCATTTCGTCTCGGGATCAGTGTTTTGCACAGCCAATCTTATCGCGCTAGCGCTCTCGACATAGGCCGATGCGAAGAACCATCCAAGCGGCGCGAAACGCCGCCATGTCCAGTTGGGAGCGGGCGGTTGCCTGGAAACGCGGACGTAGGTTCGCCGTGTGGACGTATGCAGGTGACGGCGTGGTGGATTGTGTGTGGAACCGCCGTAGCAACATCAGCCGATGCCGCGCCACCGCCGTTGCCTGTTATGGCTGAGACGGGACGCGATCACCTGAGCACGTTCATTTCCACTCGATCTTGAGGATCTGATAGGAGCGCGACCCCTTCGGCGTGGTAACTTCGGCACTGTCACCCTTCGCCTTGCCGATGAGCGCGCGCGCAATCGGGCTGGTGATGGAAATCTTGCCATCCTTCACGTTGCTTTCACCGTCGCCGACGATCTTGTACTTGACCTTCTCGCGCGTATCCTCGTCTTCGAGTGACACGGTGGCACCGAACTTGATAGTCGTGCCCGACAACTGGGACGTGTCGATGACGTCGGCGCGATTGAAACGATCCTCGAGATCGGAGACGCGCGCCTCGTTCATGCCCTGCGCTTCCTTGGCGGCATGGTATTCGGCATTCTCACTCAGATCGCCGTGCGCACGCGCCTCGGAAATTTGCGCGATGATACGCGGACGCTCTTCCGATCGCAGGCGCTGAAGCTCTTCCTCGAGCCTCTTGAACCCCTCGACGGTCATCGGGACCTTTTCCATCCAACTCTCCAATGCCAAAATCACACGGCCTTGGTGAAAACCAGTGCCGTGCAGGTCGTCTCATCTCAAAACGTGGGATGCGCCGTAGCATTGAACGCATAGTTCCCGATCGACGAACCGAAATCGGGCGTTCCGCTTCGGACGATCAAAGACCTTTGCTAAGGCACTTTCATGGCGGCACACGCACTACACGTTGTAGCAAAATCATTCCACTTTCGCAATCTCCGTACTCGTGTGAATAGACGGCGGCTGCTCAGGTTGGAAGGATTAGCTCGGCCGAGAGAAACGCGGAGGCGGCCTGCGAAGTTCAAATTAAAAACTAAAACAGAAATTTCAACACCTTAAGTTCGGTGCCGGAGGTGGTACTGCAGCGGCGCGACGGACATTCCACCAGCATTGATGGCCTGAATGGCCTTGGTGGCGGCCAACGCGCCCGCCAAGGTCGTGTAGTAGGGAATGCGGTTGAGCACGCACGTGCGCCGGATATCGCGCGAATCAGCCAACGCCTTGGCACCCTCCGTGGTGTTGAACACCAATTGGACGTCGCCGTTCTTCATCAGATCGACGATGTGGGGCCGGCCTTCATGCACCTTGTTGACCTGGGTGCAAGAGATCCCGTGCGCCTCAAAGTGACGCTTGGTGCCGCGCGTCGCGAGGATACGGAAGCCGAGCTCCGACAAGTCGCGTACCGCACCCAGCAGATCGTCCTTGTCGCTCTCCCGCACCGACACAAACACAGTACCCTTGGTCGGAAGTACCGTGCCTGCGCCGAGCTGGCTCTTGGCGAACGCCACCGCATAGTCACGATCGAGCCCCATGACTTCGCCCGTCGATTTCATCTCCGGCCCCAGCACCGGATCGACGCCGGCAAAGCGGGCGAACGGAAACACAGCCTCCTTCACCGCGACATATCCGAGATCGGCGATGGAATGCTTCTGCGGCTTCAGGTTGAAGCTCTTGAGCGCCTCGCCCGCCATGACGCGCGAGGCGATCCCAGCCACCGGCACTCCGATGACCTTGGCCACGAACGGCACCGTCCGCGATGCGCGCGGATTGACTTCCAGGATGTAGATCTGCCGATCCTTGATGGCGAACTGTACGTTCATCAGGCCGACCACGCCCAGCGCCAGCGCCAGTTCACGCGTTTGTTTCTCGAGCCGCAAGACGATGGACGCGTCCAGGCTGTGCACCGGCAGCGAGCACGCGCTGTCGCCGGAGTGAATGCCCGCCTCCTCGATATGCTCCATGATGCCGGCAATCCACGTATCCCGGCCATCGCAGATGCAATCGACGTCGACCTCGATCGCGCCGGTCAGATAGCGGTCGACCAACAGCGGTCGCTTGGCCGATACGATCAGCTCCGATGGCCCATCAAGCATGGCGGCGAGGTTGGCGACGTAACGGTCAATGCCAGCGCCATCGGCGACGATCTCCATGCCGCGCCCGCCCAGCACATACGACGGCCGGATGACCACGGGATAGCCGAGTGTCTCGGCCACGGCGCGCGCTTCGCCCGGCGAACGCGCGATGCCACTTTCCGGCTGTTTCAAGTCGAGCTTCTTGACCAGTGCGTTGAAACGGTCGCGGTCCTCGGCCAAATCGATGGCGTCGGGTGAAGTGCCGAGGATCGGCACACCCGCCTCCTCCAGCGCTGCGGCGAGTTTGAGCGGCGTTTGCCCGCCAAACTGCACGATGACGCCCTTGAGCGTACCGTTCTGCTGTTCGGTGGCGATGATTTCCAGCACGTCTTCGGCGGTCAAGGGTTCGAAATAGAGCCGGTCGGACGTATCGTAATCGGTGGAGACAGTCTCCGGGTTGCAATTGACCATGATCGTCTCATAGCCCGCCGCCGTCAGCGCAAAGCACGCATGGCAACAGCAATAGTCAAACTCGATGCCCTGCCCGATCCGGTTCGGCCCGCCGCCGAGGATGATGACTTTGTGCTTGTCGGTGGGGCGGGCTTCGTCGCCGGCGGCGGCAACCAGCGAAGAAGGCCCCCTCACCTGTCCTTCAGGCATCCTCTCCCCAAGGGGCGAGGGCCAACCCGCTGAACTTTGTGGAGGTTCCTTCTCCCCTCGGGGAGAAGGTGCCCGAAGGGCGGATGAGGGGGTGTTCGGCACGGCCTCCGCAATCAGCGGCGTTTCATACGTCGAATACATGTAGGCGGTCGGACTGGCGAACTCGGCGGCGCAGGTATCGATACGCTTGTAGATTGGCCGCACACCGAGCTTCAGCCGCTCCGCGCGGACCGCCGTCGCGTCCGACTTCGTCAGCTTGGCGAGCCGCGCGTCGGAGAACCCCATCGCCTTCAGGTCGCGCATCAGCACGGCCGACTTCGGCAAGCCATGCGCGATCACGCGGGCTTCCATGTCGATGATCTCCTGCATGCGGGCGAGAAACCACGGATCGATCTTGCAATAGGCATGAATTTCGTCGTGCGGCACGCCCAGGCGCATCGCCTGTGCCACTTTCAGCAACCGGTCAGGCGTGGGGCGTGCGAGCGCCGCCCGAATAATGTTCTTGTCATCGCCCTGACCCAGCCCTTCGAACACCACGTCATCGAGGCCGGTGAGCCCGGTCTCGAGCCCGCGCAACGCCTTCTGCAGGCTCTCGTGGAAGGTGCGGCCGATGGCCATGACCTCGCCGACCGATTTCATGGCTGTCGTGAGTGTATTGTCGGCACCAGGAAACTTCTCGAACGCGAAGCGTGGGATCTTGGTGACCACGTAATCGATGGTCGGCTCGAACGCGGCCGGCGTCGCCCCGCCCGTGATGTCGTTCTCGATCTCGTCGAGCGTGTAGCCGACGGCCAGTTTGGCCGCGACCTAGGCGATGGGAAAGCCCGTGGCCTTCGACGCCAGTGCCGATGAACGCGACACGCGCGGGTTCATCTCGATCACGACGAGCCGCCCGTCAGCGGGGTTGACCGCGAATTGCACGTTCGAGCCGCCGGTTTCGACGCCGATCTCGCGCAACACAGCCAATGATGCGTTGCGCATCATCTGATATTCTTTGTCGGTCAAAGTCAGCGCCGGGGCGACGGTGATGCTGTCGCCGGTATGGACACCCATCGGGTCGATATTCTCGATCGAGCAGACGATGATGGCGTTGTCGGCACGATCGCGCACCACCTCCATCTCGAACTCTTTCCAGCCCAGCACCGATTCTTCGACCAGCACCTGTGTGGTGGGCGACGCGTCGAGCCCACTGTCGATGATGTCGAAGAATTCCTCGCGGTTGTAGGCGATGCCGCCGCCGGTGCCGCCCATCGTGAACGACGGCCGGATGATCGCGGGCAACCCGACGTGACCCAGCGCCTCCTCGGCTTCGCGGCGATTGTGCGCCATCCAAGACTTCGGTGTTTCCAGGCCGATCCTGGTCATCGCCTCGCGGAAGCGCTGGCGGTCCTCGGCCTTGTCGATGGCTTCGGCGTTGGCACCGATCAGTTCGACGCCGTATTTCGCCAGCGTGCCGTCGTTGGCCAGCGCCAGCGCCGTGTTGAGCGCGGTCTGCCCGCCCATGGTGGGCAGTACGACGAGTTTTTCGTGCGGGTGCGCCGCGCGTTCGCGGGCGATGATCTTGGCGACGATCTCCGGCGTGATTGGCTCGATGTAGGTGGCATCGGCCAGTTCCGGATCGGTCATGATGGTGGCCGGATTGGAATTGACCAGCACGATGCGATAGCCTTCGGCCTTCAAGGCCTTGCAGGCTTGAGTGCCGGAATAATCGAATTCACAGGCCTGGCCGATCACGATCGGGCCCGCGCCAATGATGAGGATCGCGTGGATGTCGGTGCGTTTTGTCATTAAAGTGGCTGCTTAGTGCACTGCAGCAGCTTTGGGAAGGGAAGAGTTCGGGCGAGCAAGAGTTATAAGCTCAAAGACCACAAAAGCCGGAGTGGGCTCAATCGCGCTGCAACCGGCAGCCTCCGTTGCAACAGTGGAGAACTTCGCGGCGGCCAAAAACCGTGATGCAACGATTGTTAGCGCGGTACGCTTTCCGGACAGGCTTAGCTGTGAGCCGCAACGATCGGGACCAATCATACCTACTGAGCAACACAAGAAAGCCGCCGAGCTTCACGAGCAGGCCGCCAAAACCCACAAAGCGGCGGCAGACATGCACTCAAAGAAGGATGCGAGCGCGCACGACCATTCGAAAAAGGCGCACGATGCGTCGGCAACCGCGCACGACAGTTCCAAGTCGGCGCACTCCAAGAGCGCTGCGGCGCACGAGAAAAAGTAACGGCGGCCGAATTGTTTTGGCGCAAGTCAAAGGGATGCCGCAGCGTGTTAACTGCGGCGTCTCTCTCAACCACCAAATGAGGCTTGCAATGATCGCTGAACACACACTCGTCGTCGTCGCGACCGGCACGCAAGCGCGGATGTTCCGGACTAAAGGCGGCGGCACCGCGCTCAAGCTGATCGCCGACGGCTCACTCGACCCCAATCATCCACGCAACGACGGTCCGGCGGGGCATCGCCCGCCCGAGAGTTCACATCAGGAAACGGCGGAAGCGACGTTCGCCAAGCAACTGGTGCACCATCTCAACGCCGACGCGACTGCCGGAAAATTTGAACATGTGATCATCATCGCCGATCCCGGCACCCTCGGCGAGATGCGGATTTCGTACGGCAAGGCGTTGGCGTCACGGATCGTGAAAGAGATGCACAAGACGCTGAACCATCATAGTGCCGACGAAATTGCCAAATTGATCATCAGCGCGTAGCAGAGCCATGTGGCGAACTCTAACTCAAACTGGACCAATTTGCCGGGGGCAGGTCACAGTCGATTTATCGACCGCTGCAAACCGAAAGGCCCGGTGTGCTCAAACCGGCCTCAAATTGAGATGCGCAACAAGACGTCAATTCGTCAGCGCGCGCTCGGCAATCTATCAAAAGAGTGGGCTAAGAAATGGATAGGAATAGAAATTAAA
>JANXYD010000182.1 GCA_025350265.1 Hyphomicrobiaceae bacterium
GCTTGGCGCCGAGCTTGGCTGCCATGAAACCGAGAAATCCGGTGCCGCAACCGATATCGACGACCTTGGTCTGGCCGGGCACAATGACCTGCTTCAGCGCTTCGTGAAAGGCTTGGTTGCGCACGCGATCTGACAGCAGCGTGCGGTGATATTCGATGCGCATGGTTAGTTCCAAATTCAGAGCCGCGACGACCAGCCCTGGTTAGCGGTGACGCGGCCCGCGAACAACCCCATTTGCGCTCGACTTGTTGGGCATGCGTGCTGACGGTATGGTCACCGCTGATCTCAATCGCAGATGGATTTCTGTTCAATGGCACTTGCGAGCATGACGGGCTTCGGCCGCCGAGACGGCAGCGTCGGCGCATATGCCTGGGTGTGGGAAATCCGTACCGTCAACGGACGCGGGCTGGACGTTCGGTTGCGCTTGCCGCCGGGCCTGGAGGCGCTGGAGCCGAAGCTGCGCGAGGCGGTGGCGCGGCGCTTGAACCGGGGCAGCGTCAACGCCACGCTGGCGACGCGGCAAGATGGCAGCGGTGTCACGTTGCGGGTCAACACGGCGCTGCTCGACGATGTGTTGGCCGCGGTTGAGGTGGTGCGCGGCCGGGTCGGCGGGCCGCAGCCGACGGTTGAGACATTGCTTGCCTTTCGGGGGCTGGTCGAGACGGTGGATGTGGTCGACGATGCGACCACGCAGACGTTGCGTGCCGAGGCTGTGCTTGCCGGGTTCGACGCGGCGCTGGACGGCGTCGTCGCATCGCGGCGGGCCGAGGGGGCCAGGCTGGCTGATGTGATCGGCGCGCAACTGGTACTGATCGAACGTTGCGTGGCCGAGGTGGCGGCGTCGCCCGCGCGAGGCGTGGCGGCGGTATCGGCGCGTCTCAAGGAGCAGGTCGAGAAGCTATTGGCGGCGTCGGGACATGCGCTCGATCCGGTGCGCCTGCATCAGGAGGCGGCGCTGCTGGCGACACGCATCGACGTCGAGGAGGAACTGAAGCGCTTGGCAGCGCATCTGTCGGCGGCGCGCGACTTGCTGGTGGCGACGGAGCCGGTCGGCCGCAAGTTTGATTTTCTCACCCAGGAGTTCAATCGCGAGGCCAATACGCTGTGTTCGAAAGCCAACGATCCACTGATCACCCGGTCGGGACTTGAACTGAAGGCGGTTATCGATCAAATGCGCGAGCAAGTGCAGAATATCGAATAAGGGCCAGCCAAGACAATGCCGACCAAGCCCGCCAAGCCCGACCGTAAAGGGGCCAGTTCCACAAGTGCTGCGGCCGTCAGCGCGGGTATCGAGCGGCGCGGGCTGTTGATGGTGTTGTCATCGCCGTCAGGTGCGGGAAAGACGACGCTTGCGCACCGTCTGGTGCAGAGTGACAAACACATCGCCATGTCGATTTCCGTGACGACGCGCACCGCGCGACCAGGCGAGGCGGACGGTGTGGATTATTTCTTCATCAGTGACGACGAGTTCAATCGCAAGCGCGACCTTGGCGAACTGCTGGAGTGGGCGGCGGTGTTCGATCATCACTACGGGACGCCGAAGAAGCCGGTGATGGATGCGCTGGCTGACGGACATGACGTGCTGTTCGACATCGATTGGCAGGGAGCGCAGCAATTGAACGAACAGCTGCCGCACGATCTGGTGCGCGTGTTCATCTTGCCGCCGGATGGCAAAACGCTTGAACGGCGGCTCAATTCGCGGGCGCAGGACCTACCCGAAGTCGTCGCCAAGCGTATGCGCAAGGCGAGCGCTGAAATCAGCCATTGGCCGGAGTACGACTACGTTATCGTCAATCGCGATATCGACGAGAGCCACGCTAACCTGCGGGCTATCCTAACGGCGGAGCGCTTGAAGCGGCGGCGGCAGCTAGGCCTTATGCAGTTCGTGCGGCGGATCACGGATCAGCTGTAGTCCCAGGCAGCGCAAACAATGACGGATAAAGTCCGCCCTGCATCCGCCCTACACGCACCGTCGTGCCGGCCAAGCGCGAGCCGGGAGCCGGGATCTTGCCCGATAGTTGGCTGATGAAGATCCCGGCTCTCCGCGCTAAAGGCGCTGCGACCGGGATGATGCTGTGGACGGATGCGGTGGCGCTTCGACACAGTTCAATGGTTTCGCTTTCCGGTGCAATACCCAACACTCCAGTTCAAGCTGGCCGGGAAAATGCGCCGTCGCCCCAGCCACGCCGTCTTCCCGGAAAAATCTTGGCACGGGAGCGCGAAGATTTTGTCCGGGATCTTTACCTGTCTCGGCGCGAAGCAGCCGCGCCCGACTTATTTCAACGGCTTGGTGCGGCCGGTCGACGTTTCATCTTCGGGCACGGCAGCTACGTCGACGTCGGATAGAGCGCTCGATTTATCAGCCAGGGCGGCTGCCTGATCCTGAATCTGGGCGAGCGCTTCGGCGATCGAACCGCTGTCGAGGCTGTCTTTGTGGATGGCAACGGCGGCACCGGCGCGGGTGAGAAGAGCGGCGCGCTTGCGATCCAGCATCCCACTGACGACGATGATCGGGCCGGTGTAATTGCAGCGTCGCAAAAATGGTATGGTGTGAGCGGCGTTGTCGTTCGGTTTCAAATGGTCGTCGAGAAAAATTAAGTCGGGCTGGCGCTCGATCACACGGTCGAGCGAGTTGCCGAGGGTGGCGGCGTGGCGGGTGACGATGTCGTAGCCGAAGATGGAGTGCAGCGTCGCCTTCAAACGTGCGGCGTCGAGCTTGGCATCCTCGACGATCAAAATGTCGTTGAAGCGAGGCCGGTTCTGGCGGGCAATCGCCAACGCACTGTTACGCTCGAGAAAAGCACCACCCGTGCGCGGGGGAATCGATGGCATGACGTCCTTCAGCCGCTGAGGCGGCGGTTTTGTTATGCCGATCCGGGGCGCATAGTTCGTTCTGCTTTTGCTATCCGGAATGGGACCAAATCAAGGCTATTGTGAGCCTGGCCTATTTTCAGTTGTTTGCGCCAGTGCTTTTTTGAGGCACCTTTTTCAAGGATGTAGAAAAATTCCAGGCAAGATTAAACAGGAATGAGGATCAGCGGCCAGTCAACGACAAAGACTGTACCGCGCTCCTGCGGCGCATTGGAGCGCACGGCGATGGTGCCCCCGAGCGAGGTGACCGTTTTCTTTACCAATGCGAGGCCGATGCCGCTGCTTTCGGGATGATTGGCATCGTCGATCTTGCGGAACGGCTCGAAAATGGCGGACTGCCATTCTGCGGGTATGCCACGGCCGTCGTCGGCAACTGTGAAGTTAACGATGCGCCCCTTGGTCTCGGCACCGACCGTGACCCGGCCGTTCGGCAGGTCGTGATGCTTGACGGCGTTTTCCACCAGGTTGCGGAGCACCACGTCGAGCGGAGCCGGTGCTGTCTCGATCGTCGGCCACGTGCCAGTGAGGACGAGTTCGACGGTGGTGGCGGGACGCAAGCTAGCGAATATTTCCAGGATCAATGCGCGCGTCTCGACGGTTTCAACGGCTTCCTGCACGCGACCGATGCGGGCGTAGTCGAGCAAGTCGACAAGCATCTTGGACATGCGACGCGTTTGCGTGGCGATCTCGGTGGCAGCCGTCTCAACCGCGTCGATATCGAGCGAACCGGACGCTGGCCGGAGGCATGCGGTGATGTCGTTGGTGTAATGGCGCAGGGCGCGCAACGGCGCATTCAGATCGTGGCTGATGACGTAGGCGAATTCTTCAAGCTGCTGATTGATGCGCGCATATTCCAGCGACTTCGCGGCCAGGTCCTGTTCGATCAAGCGACGCCGGCGAATCTCCTGATCCAATTCGACGGTTGGGGACCCTTGCATGTAGATCATGCTCAACAGCACGAGATAGCGACGGCGTTTGTCGTTCCAGAAGATCATGATGTTGAAGCGCCGCGCGGGCTGGCCATCGCCTGATATGACTGACGTATTGGCGAGGCGCAGCGGTTCCGGCATCGGTTGCGCTTTGAGTGCGAGCATCTCGGCCTCAAGCCCGATCAGCGGAACCAGATGATCGGACACGATCGAGCCGGGCACCACGGCCGGCGGCACGACGCCGGCGGTGCTGAGGACGCGCAAATACGGGTCGAGCCAAACCACGCCGACGGCCTGCTGTTCGACAAGTGTCAGCGCGGCGTCGAAGAGGGCTGTTTGATTGTCATCGGCTTGAGGTGGCGCGCTTTCAAAGCTCGCGCCTGAGGATGGTGTTGGCGGCATCGACGAAGGTTTCTTTGATGTTGTCGCCCGATTTGGCGCTGGTTTTGACGATCGGAAAGGGAAGTCCGTCGAGCGACTGTGGTCGATCCATGATGGCCGCATCGGGCAGCAGATCGGTTTTGTTCAAGACGAGATAGACGGGCCGGCCGGGTAGGCGCGCATCGCATTCCTTGGCCAGCAGCGCCATCGTTTCAACCGTGCGCGGACGGGTCACATCGCCGACGATGATGACCGCGCTCGCGCCTTTGACGGCAGCGTCCAAGTGAAATGCGCTCGCGCCAAGGCCACCGTCGGTATCCCAGATCACCAGTTCGAGGCTGCGGTCGCGGGCGGGCCCAAGACCGGACAAGGCGTAGACGAAGATATCGTGTCCGAGGGTTCCCTTGTAGTCGCCGTCAAAGCGATCGAGCACCATGCGGCGCACGATCGATGTCTTGCCGACCGCCATTTCCCCCAGCATGACAAGCTTGCGGCGCATCACCGAGCGGTTCCCTCGCTCTCGCCGGGGAATCCGATCTCGAACTCCACCCGCCGATTGGCGCTGCCGGCACCGACGTTGCGGGACAGTTCCTTGGCCGTGAGGCGTCCTACGGCCACCAGCCGTGTGGCAGCAATACCGCGATCGGTCAGCATGGAGACAACGCGTTCGGCACGTGTCTGGGCCAGGTTCGTGTTGAGTGCCTGACCACCGCGTTCGTCGGTATATCCCACGACACGCAGCAAAACGTCGGTATTGTCGCGCAATTGTTTGGCCAATCGATCCAGCAGGATGTCGGCCTGCCGTGCGTTGCGAAGCTCGGCGCCATTGTCGAAGAAGATGGCGTTGGAACGGACGAAGGTGTCCAATTCCTCGCGCGGCGTCGGGGCGCGCAGGCGATCAATGCGTGCGCCGAGGTTGCGCAGGGTCGATGGTACGGCGACGGTATCAGCCACCGCCGCGAGACGTTCGGCGATAAGGCTCGAATCTTCAGCCAGTTGCAGCCGGTCCGCTGACGGCACTTCGATGGGGCGGTGCGTGGACGTTGGCGTCCGCATCGCCGACGACAAAAGCGCATCCGCACGATTTAGTCGCTGCCACAAACTTTCGAGTTGGCCGCGCTCGGGCGCAGCTTGTTTTGCGAGCTGTTGCGCATTTTCCAGTGCAGTGACCAGCGCCGCCTGCACTGCGGCCATGTCGGGCGAAACGGTCCCATCGGGCATCGACGGCTGTTCGGCAATGCGGTCGAGCGCCGCCTGCAGGCGCGGGCGAACGCGCGCGAGGGCACGAGCAATGGCCTGTTCGGTGGCCTGGAGCTGCTGGCGCTCCGTCGCATTGCGCAAGTCAGTCATGGCCGCCTCGACGTCCGCAGTGCCCTTCGGTAAAACCGCCAGCTGATTGCGCACGCTGGCTTGTGGCACCTCCTGGCCGAGGCGGGTGATGATCTGATCGCGGAGGGTTGCTGTGGGCACGAAACCCGAAACGGTCAATGCGCGTCCACCACGGGCAACTTCGATGCGAGGCGGCACGCCGCTGATTTCATCGGTTGTTTGAAGCACGCGGTTGGCGGCGCTTTCGGTGCGGACGGTCTCGAAGCTCTGATAGGCCGACCAAGCGGCCCAAATTACAAAGGGGGCGGCGAGCAATGCCGCCAACGCATAAAGGCGGCCAAAGCTCGGGGCTGAAAGCTGGGCGGTCGCCTGGGCGGCGAGGCCAGCCTGTCGCTCGGCTGTCAGCGCCTCTATCGAACGTCCGAGGCCTGGTAGTATTGCAGCAATCTCGGCATTGGTTTGGGCGCGGTCAGCAGCCGTGCCGGAGGGTGTGCCGTCGGCGCGGCGGCGGCGGGCCGCATCGCCTGTCAAAATGTTCTGATAGCGCTCGAGGGTGTCGAGGAAAACCTCGTCGATCATCTGCTCGACACCGCCTCCGGCGCTGCCACGGCTGCGAACGGCGAGCAGGTGGGCTGCAGAGCCGCGCACGAAGATGCGGTCGCCGTTCTCCAATTCGAGCGTGCGGAAACTTCCGGGTGCTGCGCCGAACGCTTCCTCGGAAAACGTCATGATGCCGCTGATGTAGCCGGAGATCAGCACATCGCGATTGGAACCGCCTTGTCGGCCCGCGGCAGGCGCGGTGCTGGCGGGCTCGGGCTTTTCCCAATGTGCGATCAGGTCGCCGGAGCCGCGGCGGACCAAGAACACTTCCTGAATTTCCAGCTTGTTGGCGTCGGCCAACGCGAGGTCGCCCAACGAGACGCCGGTCGCGTCACTTTTCTCAAGCATCGCAGCACTGGGCCGGCCACCGCCGAGCCTGGCGTTGATCTCGATCATGCGCTTGTTGATCTCGGCCTGGACATAGCTTTTCACCAGCCGGCCGGTAATCGGATACAACGCATCCACCATCTCGTCCTGGCTCTCGCGGAGTTGGACCTTGATGGTGTGCACGATCAGCGGCGCGATGGCCCGGCTCAGCGGTTCGTGGCGTGCAATCTCGGCTTCGCGCAATGCCCCGTCGATGATGACGGCGACGCTTTGCAGCAAGCTCTCCTCAGTGCCCGCGCGTTCGAAGACCAGGTCCAGGCGGTCGCTCAGCGATTTATGGCGGGCGGAGGTTGCGGAATGTTCATCTTCGACGCGACGGGAAAGATCATCGAGGCGACGACGTTCGCGGTCGAACAGCAGCTCCTTGAGAAGCGTGACGCCTTCAGCCGCTTGCGGCTTAGCTGTCTGAGGGGTGGTCATGACGGGCTTTCACTGCTGCATATCGTCGGGCAAAGTTCGCCCACCAGTTGGGCTCGACGGTGCCGGTGCGGCGCGCGACACTGTCGACTGCATGTCCATCGCCCATGCGCGCGCACATCGGCGCGTTAATCTGCCGGGCCGGGATGCGCAAGCCACGGCGGCCGTCACGGCCGGCCGAGGCGGCGAACGTGCTGGCTCAAATCGTCGATGCCCTGCGCGAGCGCGGTCAGATGGTCATCGCGGGCGGCAGCCGTTTCATGGCGCAGCGCGTCGACTTTATCCTCGAGCATCTGCAGCCGGGTTTCGAGCGTATGCAGCCGCGCATCCCAACTGCGCCTGAGATCACCGAGGATGATATCGCGGATACGCTCCATCTTGTCGTCGGGAAGATCGCGCGCGGTATCATAGCCGCCGTCGTGATCGGATTCGCGCGGCTGGGCGTAGCTGCCGCCGTTGAAATAGGCGGGCGGATTGCCATACTGATTAAAAGTCATCTCACGCACCTATACTCTTTTTGCCACGGCAGACGCGCAGCCATCTATGAAGTCGGATGCCTGGTCGAGGTCATGCAGACGGGGCGGTACATGACTAAACTATTTTCTCCAATTTTCGAAGTGTCATTCGTATCAGTGAGTTGGAATTGCAACGTTCTGATTTTTTTGGGACGCGGTAACCTTTAAATCAACTCGTGAAGGTCACCTGGTAAAGCTTTCTCAATTCAGCCTTTTGAACTTTACCCATGGCGTTGCGCGGCAATTCGGGGACGACGAAGACGCGCTTGGGCAGTTTGAACTTCGCCAAGCGGACGGAAAGCTTGGCGATGATTTCGGCTTCCACCGGAACTGACTGACCGGAAATGCCAGTCACGACGGCTGCCACGCCCTCGCCGAAATCCGGATGCGGCAAGCCGATGACGGCCGCCTCGCCAATGCCGGCTAGCGCATTGATCTCATCTTCGATCTCTTTTGGATAGACGTTGAAGCCGCCGGAAATTATCAAATCCTTGGCCCGGCCGACGATTGACACGCGGCCGTCGGGGGCGATGACGGCCAAGTCGCCGGAGATGAAATAACCATCGGGGCGAAAATCTTCCTTGGTTTTTTCCGGATTGCGCCAGTAGCCGGCAAATACGTTGGGACCCTTCACCTCCAGCACGCCTGGTGCGCCGTCAGCCACCACTTTGCCTTCGGGCGAGGCGATGCGAACGGAAACGCCGGGCAGCGGGAAGCCGACGGTGCCGGCAATGCGCTCGCCATCGCTGTAGGGGTTGGAGGTGATCATGCCGGTCTCGGTCATGCCGTAGCGCTCGACAATGTCGAGGCCGGTGCGCGCCTTGAATGCGACGTGCGTTTCGGCCAGCAAAGGCGCGGAGCCGGCAATGACGAGGCGCAGCTTTTTGCAGTGGTCGGCTGTGAATTTAGGGTTCGACAGCATGCGCGTATAGAATGTCGGCACGCCCATCATGACGGTGGCGGAGGGCAAATCCGCAAGGACAGGATCCATTTCGAATTTGGCGTGCCACAAAGTTTTTGCGCCGTTGAACAGTGCGGTGTGCAGGGCAACGAACAGGCCGTGCACGTGGAAGATCGGCAGCGCATGCAACACTACGTCGGTGCTGGAAAAGCCCCAATAGCGCGACAGGGTTTCAACATTCGATACAAGGTTCTCATGGGTGATCATGGCGCCTTTGGAGCGGCCGGTGGTGCCGGACGTATAGAGCAATGCCGCCAAGTCCTGCGGCGTGCGCTGCACGGTCGCGTGTACGTCGGAGTGCCTGAACGCGAGGTCGAGGATGGAGCCGGTGCCGTCGGGCTCAAGCGTTTCGATGGCGTTTATCTTCTTGGCTGACGCGAGGGCTGCCAACGCGGGCTTGGCGGCTTTCGAGACGATGAGAACCGTCGGTTCGGCATCGCCGATGAAGTAGTCGAGTTCGGCTGCGGTGTAGGCTGTGTTCAAGGGATTGTAGACGGCGCCGATTTTGAGGACGGCAAGATAAATGCAGACCGAGGTCAGCGACTTTTCGGCCTGCACCATGACGCGATCGCCGGGCATCGCGCCAAGCGCGGTGAGCGTGTTGGCGAAGCGGCGGGCGGCGCTCAGAAGCTGGTCGTAGCGCAGCGTGGTACCGTCGGGCGCGGCGAATGCGACGGCGCGACCTGCGGCCTTCATCGCTGCTTCGAGCCGGGTATAGAGATTGGCGTCTGTCATGGGCACATCGTCGCTGGTTTCGCTCGTCGCTGCTGCATGCAACGAGGATCGGGTGGCCGGAAAAATCTCGCTGGTCGGGGTTTTCTTACAGGTGAGCGCGCCGGCATGCAACCGAGCGGCGGCGAAACCGGCGCTGAGAGCGCTCAATCCTTAGGCGCGACGCGGGGCGTGTGCGGGCCGCGAATGGCCGGCGCTTTGTGCTGGCGGGCGGGGCCGCGCAAGCCAAAAATGTCGATGATGGGGGCGGTGGCTGCGTTGGCGGGGCCTGTCAATTCGTAGGCTGCCAGTATCGTGGACAACAGGTTGTAGTGATTGGCGGCCTTGGAGACGTGGGCGCGTTTCACGTGCGCGCCATGGAAGATCGTGGCCACGTGGTTGCGCTTCCCGTCATCGTCCTCGTCCCAGGTGACGATCAACAGGGAATTGTTGGCTTTCGCCCATTGCGCGTAGCTGTCGAGATTGGCTTTGAGCCAGGCATCGCCGTCCGCGATGGTGCCGTCGTGCATGTCGTGATCGACGTTGGGGATGACGAACGCGACGGTCGGAAGCTTGCTGAAATCGGTGGTAGGAAAAGCCGCGAAGTCCTGCTCGACGTCTTCGCCCTCCGGGAAGGGCGTCCACGGATTGTGGCTATCGGTCGAGTTGGGATGCTCGACATAGCCGGTAAACGTTTTGCCGGCCTTGCGCAGAATGGTGGCTAACGTCGGGCCGTGCAGGACGTAGTCCTCGTCGTCGATCACGCCGAACGTGCGGCCCGCATACAGCGCGAAATAGTTCGGCTCGCTCGGATGGGTGATCGCGGTGTAGTTGGTCAGCAGCGTGCCTTTGTCTGCCAGTGTGTTGAGGTAGGGCGCTTCCAGAGCATTGCCGATGATGCTCTGGAAATCGCGGTTTTCCATGATCACGACGACGATGTGATCGTAGGCGGGAACGCGCGGGACGAACTCCTTCGCTAGCGCCGGCGCCAGTGGCCAGACGCTGAGGATGCCGATCGCCAATAATGCTGCGCCACGGATGAACGGCCGTGGTGTGATCATCGCCCCCCCCCACTCCCTCGACTACGTTCGCGCCGCGCTGGCCTCAAGGACATCTTCATACGTGCGCAGGCCGGTGCGCGGCGACGACACCAGCACCGCCATGTTGCCGGGCTTATGCTCGTTCTTGAGCATGCGCATGTGAGCCTTCGGGATCTGCTCCCAGGTGTAGACTTCGCTCATGCACGGCTCGATGCGGCGTTCGACGACCAGCTTGTTGGCCTGCGAGGCTTGCAGATAGTTGGCGAAGTGGCTGCCCTGAACGCGCTTCTGATGCATCCACAGATAGCGCGCGTCCATCGTCAAGTTATAGCCAGTGGTGCCGGCGCAGATGACCACCATGCCGCCGCGCTTGACGATCATTACCGACACCGGGAACGTGCTTTCGCCCGGATGCTCGAACACGAAGTCGACGTTGTTGCCTTTGCCGGTAATTTCCCAGATCGCGCCGCCGAATTTGCGCGTTTCTTTCATCCAAGCCGCATATTCTGGCGAGTTGACTTTGGGTAACTGCCCCCAGCAATTAAAGCCCTTGCGGTTGATCACGCCCTTCGCACCCAGTTGCATGACGAAATCGCGCTTGTCGTCTTCGGAGACGACGCCGATCGCGTTGGCACCCGACGTGGCGATGAGCTGCGTCGCCATCGAGCCAAGTCCTCCCGATGCGCCCCAAACCAGCACATTATGGCCAGGCCGCAGCACATGCGGGCGGTGGCCGAACAGCATGCGATAGGCGGTTGCGAGCACCAGCGTGTAGCAGGCGCTTTCTTCCCACGTCAGATGCTTGGGGCGTTCCAGCAGCTGGCGGTCCTGAACGCGTGCGAATTGGGCGAACGAGCCGTCCGGCGTCTCGTAGCCCCAGATGCGCTGGCTCGGCGAGAACATGGGATCGCCGCCGTTGCACTCCTCGTCGTCACCGTCGTCCTGGTTGCAGTGGATGACGACTTCGTCGCCAACTTTCCAGCGCTTGACCTTGGAGCCGACCTTCCAGACGATGCCGGCAGCGTCGGAACCGGCGACGTGATAGGGGTTCTTGTGCACGTCCTTGATCGGCGAAATGGGTGTCCCGAGTGCTGCCCAGACGCCGTTGTAGTTGACGCCAGCGGCCATCACCAGCACCAGAACGTCATGACTGTCGAGTTCCCAGGTGGGGATCACTTCGACCTGCATGGCCTTGTCCGGATCGCCGTGCCGCTCGGCCCGAATGGTCCAGGCGTACATGTTTTTGGGAACGTGTCCCATCGGCGGAATTTCGCCGATTTCGTACAGGTCTTTCAAGGCAGGCGACTGCGGAGCCGTCGATTTGGCGGCGGTGGCGTTTGACATCACTGATCTCCTGGCAACGGCGTCATCGGAACGAACGTACTAACGCTATTCGACCGCACATCGCACAATGCCATATTGCGCCGCCACAGCAAACATCGCGGTGCAATAAATTGTCTTTGCCACGAGGGGTAAGGCTGCGACACCGTCAACGACCCCAAACACCACGATCGGCCCCGACCTGAGGCCGTGCCGTTGATGATAAAAGCCCGGCCGAAACCGGGGAGCGGAGCGCGGACTAGCCGCGTTTAGCGAGACCCGCCTCGCGACGGGCCGGTGAGGCGGTCTTGACTGACCGCCTCGGTATCAGATGCGGCGTAAGCCGCGCTCCGCGTTGTGTTTATTTTCTCAAGCCGCATTTTCGCGGACTGCAACCGAACCTATGCATTTACAGGCTGCGTCTTGAGGCGTGATAGCTATACTTGTTCCGTGCACGCCCCTGCGAGCGCCAAGCGTCTAGTCCACGCATTTCACAACGTCCTCACCGCGAATCTCAGACGGTTCATGACCCGCCCCGACCGGTGAAGATGTAAATAAATTGCGGGAACGCGACGTAATCTTCAACCTATGATGGAATTCATGGTAAAAATGATGGGCGAAGATGCCTTGCGTGCGTAAACGAGCGTTAACGGCAAAATGGTAACATTGTCCTGAAATCAGCGCTGCGCCGTGCATCCGCCACCGGCCGCGTTAAATTAAGGGGGTTACCGTGTCGTTCTTCATGCATCACCTTGAGGCCATTCTCGATATTCCGCCGTCGACGCTGACCTTGATCGTCGTCATGTGTGGCACGGCGATGTATTTCATTCGCGAGGCGCTGGTGATCCCGGCGCTGGTGATCGTGCTCGGACCATTCGTCGTGCTGTTGGCGGTGCTGGCAAACTATGGGCTGACGTTGCTCGAGTACTTCCCGCTGAACCGCTACGATCAATGGCTGATCTGCACGATCACTTCGGCGACGATCGGGATCGTCGTGGGCTTGTGTATTGCGGCTATGCTGGCGCGGGTCATGGACAAATCCGAAGCCAAGCGATCGCGCTTCCATCAAGCCTGACTGCAATCGGTCCGAAAACAGAAAAAGCGCGATCAGCGTCACCGCCGATCGCGCTCATCAAGCAGATCAATCAAAACTTGTGATTGAGACCGATGCGGATGGTCGAGAAATTCAGGTTTGAACTATTCATCAACAGGTTTGTTGTAGGGTACAACCGCAATTTCAGGTTTTATATATTATTAACGCATACTCATAGTTGTCTTGATTGTTCATACCGTGACCGGCAGCACTCTTGCGTCAGTCGCTTTGGCGGCGCGATATTTGTGCCGCAGGCTGCGGAAATACGGATCGACCCAGCGGTCAATCGCCTCGGCGTACGCGAGCGACAGGACGCAAACGACCATCAAAAGAGGCAACGGCCTCGCGCCGATGCCCGGCTCGTTTCTACCGATGAAGTTGATGATGATGAAATGAATGAGATAAATGGCATATGAGTATTGGCCGATCTTGGCTAACCAGGGCCAATTGAGCCAGCTGATCGACCGGATGTTGTGGAAACGGATGCAGAAATAGAAAATCGGCATCAATGCCAATCCCTGCAGCGTGTAGCGGAGGGTCTCGCGGAAGATGGCTCCGCGGTAGGCCAGTGTCGCGCCCAGGACAGCCAGCGCGCCGATGAAAATCAGCCAGTCCCGCGCGGTCGGCGGGTCATCTTTGCGCGACAACTCGAGTGGATTTTTGAGGATCGCCAGCAGTGCGCCGTAGATGATGGAATCGATGCGCGTATCCGAGGCATAGTAGGTGCGCACCTCAGTAAAGCCGGGCAGGTGGGCGAGATAATTCCGCCACAGCAGGACTGCGACGCACAGCCCGACCAACAGCATGGCGAGGTTTCTGAAGCGGGCCATGCTCGCCAGAATTAGCGGATAGAAGATATAATAGTGCTCCTCGACGGCCAGCGACCAGAGGATGCCCGTTCCGCCGGGTACACCGCTGTCGGTGGCGTCGTAAAACAGCGCGTAGTAGTTTGCAAAATAGAGCACTTGCGCGGCGAAACCCAACAGAGTGATCGAGCCCGGCAAAAGATTGGCGGTCGTCAGAGCGTAGGCGATGAGCAAAGTGACGAGCAGTGGTGGCATCAACCGGAACAGACGTCGCGCGTAGAATCGGGGAATATCGACGCGATTTGTCTGGTTGCGTTCGGCTATGAGCAGCGTCGTGATCAGATAGCCGCTGAGAAAGAAAAAGATCGTCACACCCAGCCCACCAGGGACCAGTCGGCCGAAACCGACGTGCGACAAGACGACCAGTGCCACCGAAATCGCGCGAAGCCCGTCGAGCGAGGGGATTTTGCCGGTTTCATGCGGGCTACTGCGGATCATTGGAATGCCTGGAGCTGGGGCTTGGCGATGCTGATCACGACATAGGCGTACGGGCGTTATGCCGGAACTGCAACTTGACAATATCGTTTATTGGACCCGTTCATGACGCTTGGTTGTGCGGTGCGGCATGCCTGAGCTAGACACCGCAGGAGACCGGCCCATGCCGGCCCTTGATGGAGCCTTGGATGAGCGAGAAGCAAGCGACCGATGCGCATGGAGCTGGCAGGGCGGCGTCGGCGCGAAAGGCCGATGCGCCGTGGCTGTTTCGGACCTACGCCGGGCATTCGACGGCTACAAAGTCGAATGCGCTCTATCTAGGCAATCTCGCCAAGGGCCAAACCGGCCTGTCGATCGCTTTCGACCTGCCGACGCAGACGGGGTATGACAGCGATCATGAACTGGCGCGCGGCGAGGTCGGCAAGGTCGGCGTGCCGGTGTCGCATCTCGGCGACATGCGGACGCTGCTCGCCGGCATCCCGCTTGATCGCATGAACACTTCCATGACGATCAACGCGACGGCCGCTTGGCTGCTGGCGCTCTACGTCGCCACCGCCGACGCCACGGGTGCGGCGCGCACCTCGCTGACCGGCACGATCCAGAACGACATCATCAAGGAATACCTGTCACGCGGCACCTACATCTTTCCGCCCGCGCCATCGCTGCGGCTGATCAAGGATACGATCGTGTTTTCGGGGCAGCACTTGCCGCGCTGGAATCCGACCAACGTGTGCTCGTATCATCTGCAGGAGGCGGGCGCGACGCCGGTGCAGGAACTCGCCTATGCACTCGCCACCGCGATCGCGGTTTTGGATACGGTCAAGCAATCGGGCGAGATCAAGGACGCGGATTTTGCCGTCATCTTCGGGCGGATCTCGTTTTTCGTGAATGCTGGGCTCAGGTTCGTCACCGAGATCTGCAAGATGCGGGCGTTCTGTGATCTGTGGGATGAGATCGGGCGCACGCGCTACGGCGTGACGGACGCCAAGCATCTGATGTTTCGCTACGGCGTGCAGGTCAATTCGCTGGGGCTGACGGAAAGCCAGCCGGAAAATAACGTCACGCGCATCCTGCTTGAGATGCTGGCGGTGACGCTGTCGAAGCGGGCGCGGGCGCGGGCGGTGCAATTGCCGGCGTGGAACGAAGCGCTGGGCTTGCCGCGGCCATGGGACCAGCAATGGTCGCTGCGCATGCAGCAGGTGCTGGCGTACGAAACCGATCTGCTGGAATATGGTGATATCTTCGATGGCTCGCCGGAGATCGCGCGCAAGGTCGAGAGCCTGAAAGACGAGGCGCGGGCGGAACTGGCCACCATCGAACGGATGGGCGGGGCGGTGGCGGCCATCGACTACATGAAGCGGAGGCTGGTCGAAAGCAATTCGCAGCGCTTGCAGAAAATCGAAAGCGGCGAGCAGGTGGTGATCGGGGTCAATCGTTTCACCGAAACCGCTGCATCGCCGCTGTCCACTAGCGGCAGCAGTTCGATCGAAGTGGTCGATCCGGCTGTTGAGGCCGAGCAGATCGGCCGTCTCAAGGCATGGCGCAGCGAGCGGGACGGCAAAGCCGTCGCGAAGGCGCTGGCTGACCTGACCACGGCTGCCAAAGACGGCGGCAATGTCATGCCGGCGTCGATCGTGTGTGCGCTGGCTGGCGTGACCACCGGGGAATGGAGTGCGGCGCTCAGGGGTGTGTTCGGCGAGTATCGCGCGCCGACGGGCGTGGGTGGCGGAGCGTCGGCGCACGCCACGTCCAACGACCAGATCGCTGTCATTCGCAAGGCGGTGGAAGCAGCGACGCTGAAACTCGGGCGGCGGGTGAAATTTCTGGTCGGCAAGCCCGGGCTCGATGGGCATTCCAACGGTGCCGAGCAGATCGCTGTCCGCGCGCGTGATTGCGGGATGGATGTGGTCTATGAAGGCATCCGGCTGACGCCACAACAGATCGCGCGGGCTGCGGTCGACGAAGGTGTGCATGTGGTGGGGCTGTCGATTCTGTCGGGCAGCCACGTATCGCTGGTGGGCGATGTGGTCGACTTGATGCGCCGGGAAGGCATCGGCGATATCCCGGTGGTGGTCGGCGGCATCATCCCGCCGGAGGATGCGGCGTTGCTCAAGTCCAAGGGCGTCGCCGCCGTATTCACGCCAAAAGATTTCGATCTCAACGCCATCATGGCCGAGATCGTGCGGCTGGCTGTACTTGCAGCGCCAGCTTAAGTCTCGACTGTCATCCCGTGCGCGGTGCAGCATGCAGCTCTTGCGGAATGCTGCTTCGCAGACACGGGACCGCCACGGCACGCGTCGTTTGCCGCGTGATCCTTGGTTTTGACGGTCCCGTGTCTGCACTGCAAAAACACGCTGAAGACAGCCTGTTTTAGCAGCGCGCACTGGATGACAAGACTTCGCGCGACCCAACAACCGCGCACTCTGCCTGTGAGAAGTTAAGTCGTGCAGAAGTGCTTGATCAACGCGTCGGTCACTCTCGGTGCAGGCTGGTACGAGTTCATAGGCCCAGAGCGTCGGCGCGCCAATATCCATCCCGGACCGACGATTTGTGATGCAAACGCCGATCGAGGATAGCGAGCGCCGCATCGCGATGGCTGCAATTTAGATGCGCCACGAGCAGCATGTCTTCGAAGATCTCGCGTTGGGCATGCGAGCCGCCGATGCGAACGACGTCGGCGGCCAAGGGTGCGAGCAGGCGCACGCATTCAGCGTAATCACCCTCGGCGAAGGCATGCGTGGCGCGGCTGATGGCGATAACCACCGGACCGGCCGCGAGCGTGGTGTCGGCAAGGCGCTGCTGCAACGCGTCGATCCGCGCGGCGGCTGCTGCCCGATTGCCGGTGGCGGCGTCGATCATGGCCATGTGCACATCGGCGAAGGTGACGCCGGTTCGCGGGAATGCTGCGCCAGCGTAGGCGGCGACTTCTCGCCACAAGCGCTGCGGCACAGGCGTTTCCGACAACTGCAATCGCCACAACAGCGACGCGCAATCGCTCATGGCGTTAAGCGGCACGGCGGCGGTGACGGCGGGGGAGAGATGATCGGTATAGATGGTGAGCGCGCGGGCGGTGTCGCCCTGTTCGAGCGCTGCGAGTGCGTGATGCCACCAGATGTGCGCATGCAAAATGCCGCGCCGGTCGTAGCTCGGCAGCCACTTGGTGATGAAGGCATCGGCCTCCCTGGTCGCGCCGGCTTCGAACATGGCGTGCGCCAGCGCGTGGGCCGCGTTGGCGTTGGCTGGTCGCAAGGCAAGCGCGCGTTCCGTCAGGTCGCGGCCGAGGCCGAGGTTGCCGTTTTCGGTATGTGACCAGCCGCGATAGCCTGAAAACCACCAGTCGTCGCCGTAGTGGTGTGCGTAGCGATCGCAGAGGTCGACGCGGGCCTGATTGTGATCGGCCTTGCCGGAGAAGGCGAACAGTCCGAATGCGCCGAGCGGCAGCGACATGATGACGGCATCGGTCGGCCATTCCTTGAGATGGGACAGTGCTGCGGCGAGCGCGCGTTCGGACTGTCCTTCGATGGCGAGGGACAAGGTATGCACGTGGCTCTTGTCGCGCGCGTTGGTATGATGGGCGAGGTGGCGCGCCACGGCGATGGCGGCTTTTGCTGCCAGAGGCTGGGCGTAACTCTGGTGTACGCGAGCGCGTGCCGCATGTGCCAAGGCGAAGCCCGGATCAAGTGCGATGGCGCGATCGAAGGCTGCGTCCGCACCCGGCCAGGCCGAAAGCATCAAGTCGATTCCGTCGCGATACGCGGATGCTGCGGCATCTGATGCAGTCGCGAGGGGCAGGCCGTAGCGATCGCTGTGCGTGTGGAGCATGCGCAAGTGGTCAATCCTCGAAAGCCTAATCAAGCGGCACGTTGAGTTTGGTGCCTTTGGTGATGATGCCGCCGCGATTGCCGATGTCGATGACGCCGTAGCGCTGTTTGAACACTTCGGGCAGCGAGCGGTCGCCGGGGATTGCCAGCCACAAGCGAAGCAGATGCCGCTTCCTGGCCGCATCGGGCCAATCACGAAAGGCGGTACGATCGTGCAGCAGACCATGATTGTAGACGAATTGCATGTCGCCGGGTTCGAGCTGCATGGCGAGGTGCAGCTTGGGATCGTTGGCCAGCGCGTCGAACAGATTGAGTGCTTCGACATGGGCGGGCGTCAGGCGAGGCGCATCGGGGAAGCGCTGCGCGCTATCGACATACTGGCGTTGATAGAGCCCGGTCAAAAAACCCGCATGCCAATTGAGCAGGGGAATTTCAAAATAGGGTTTTTGTCCCACGGGAACTTCGCCACGCCGGTCGGTGGCGATGGGCTCAAACAGCAACGCGACGAGATCGGGCCTAAGCCGGCGCATTTCGTTGTAGATCGTGGACGTGCTGACGAGCAGCGATTTGCCACCTTCCATCGCCTCGCGCACACACAAAAGCCCCACCACATCGCAACTATCGGTGTGGAAGGTCTGGCGTTCTGCCGTCTGGTAAATGCGCGTATTGGGATTTTTCGCGTCGGCACCGACGTCGCGAACGTGGCCGAGGATGTGGCCCATGGCGTTCTGCGACCGCGCCGATCCAAGATGTGCGCCGATCCCGCAGAAAATGGTGGCCGCGAATTGCTGGGTGTATTTGGCGACGGGCAAGCCGCGCAGTAGCTCAAAGCCGATGCCGTGGATCAACGTCTCTTGCAGGTTCTGTAAGTGCGCGCCGAAGCGTGGCAGCGGAAACGTCGCCTTGCTGATCTCGCCGATTTCCTTGGTGACTGCGAGGAACGTCGTCGCGGCGTGCTCGAGTTCAGCGATTTCACTGGCCGAGAGCTGTCTGATCCATCGATCCGTCTGGTGCGCCATCACCTCGCCACGCCATGCAGAGGCTATGTCGATGTGTTCGGGGGGGAGCGATGCTGCAGTCATGGTGGTTCCTCTCGGCGCGCGGGGGGCGGGGCGGCCGCGCGCAAACACGTAAGAGAGGCAAGTTTAGTGCACTTCCGGATGTAGTGGGAAGTGAATTTCAGATAAAAAATACGACAAATAAAGAGCTTAGGGTCGGCACCGCACTCGGCGGTCCCGACGAAAGTTGCGATCATGTCTTCTGCGTGGCGATGGCGATATCAGGCGTCGCTTGAATCGCTGCCGCCGCCCCAGCTGTCATCCGACGCCGACGAAGTGCCGGGATCGTTGCTGCCGTCATCGGCCGCGTATTGCTGGTCTTGTTGCGCATCTTGTTGTGCGTCGGATGCCGTTTGCTGATCCTGCGCTGCATCCTGCGCCGCGTCGTTGGCGGTCTGGTCGGTGCCGGCGGCGGGATTGTATGACGGATGACCATGCATCATGCTGGTGATCGCATTTGCCGCCAACATGCCGCCGGCGACACCAGCAGCCGTCGTCATGGCCTGAGCCATGAAGCCGCCGCCTGCGCGCCCGGCAGGCGCCTGCTGCATCGGGTAGCCCTGGGGCGGTTGCGCATATCCGCCTTGTTGTGGCTGTGGTTGTCCCCATGGGCTATTTGGAGGCGGGGCGGACCGTGTCTGTGGCACGCTGGTGGGTGCGGGCCTGCTGTGTCCGCCGCCGAACAAACCGCCCAGGAAGCTGCCACCGGAACTCTGTTGGCTGCTTTGAGCCGCCTGCTCAAGATCGCGGACGCGAGCTTCCAACTGCTGCACCCGATCGTTGGCGGTGACCATGGCCTGGTCCTGGATCAATACGGATTGGACCAGCATGTACGGGCTATCCGGATTCTGACGGATGAGAGAGCTGATCATCTGATCGGCCTCACGCTCTTTTTCGACGTTTCCGTAAGAGCGCATGCGGTCGAAAAGACCGGTAATCAGATTGCGTTCTTCAGGTGTCACGGCTTATCTCCCGAATGGCACCACTGAACGTGGCGGCGCATATGTGGGGTGATTCTCAGGCCAGACAATGTCACGGACTGAGACGGCGCGAAAAAAGGTTAGTGCCCGCGCGCGATTTGGAACATAAAGTGTACGGCAACGACTGCCAGACAGGCAGCGGGCTCGGAGGGGTGGCGGTTGCGGCAGATGCCAAGCATCCGGCTGAGTGAGGCAATTAAGCCCACTTGATCTCGCTGCACATTTTCTTAGTGAACCTTAGCCACAACAAAAAGGGGAGCCGCGCGGCTCCCCTTTT
>JANXYD010000199.1 GCA_025350265.1 Hyphomicrobiaceae bacterium
CTGACCAGTCAGTTGAACATGTACTACGTGGTGCTGGCGATCTTCATGTTCGCGCTGCTGATGGTGCACCGGATCATCCATTCGCCGTTCGGCGAGGTGCTGAAATCAATCCGCGAGAACGAGCCGCGCGCCATCTCGCTCGGCTACAAGACTGATCGCTACAAGCTGATGGCGTTCGTGCTGTCGGCGACGATTTGCGGCCTCGGCGGCGCGACCAAAGCCATCGTGTTCCAGTTGGCGTCGCTGACCGACGTCGCATCTGGCACATCGGGTGAAGCGGTGCTGATGACGCTGGTGGGGGGGCTCGGCACGCTGCTCGGCCCCATCGTCGGCGCGTTTGTCATCACCGGCATGGAAACGTATTTGGCGGAATGGGGGCAGTGGGTGACCGTCATCCAGGGCGTGGTGTTCGTGATCTGCGTGATGGCGTTCCGTCGCGGCCTCGTCGGCGAAATCGCCTACCGCACCGGGAAACCTCTCTAGTTTGGGCCTCACGCGCTGGTCGCGGATGCGACAGGGCATCCGCTCGCGCTCCGGCCGGGGCGGCCTACCGGCCGACGGCGGTCGCCTACGTGCGGCCAAGCCGCAGGTGGATGTAGCAGGGGGCCGGGACGACGTTGGGTGAGCCGGGGACCACCCCCCAGGTGGGTGGGGCAGCGCGCAGCGAAATTGCGCCGAAGGCGCACGTAGCCGCACCTAGCGGCGTCGGCGCAAGCGCCGCCCCGGCCGGAGCGCGAGCGGATGCCCTGTCGCATCCGCGACGAGCGCGTGAGGCCCAACTGTGTGTTGGTCCTCAGCCACTGTTCCGTTAGATTTGTGTGTCGAAGGTCGCATGCGCGATGGACAGCGACCCCGGTCGGCGTCATGGAGGATGCGGGGCGTGCCATCACACAATCGGCGGGTTGAACTTTATGCTCTTTTCGTTGTCCGGCAAAGTCGTGCGCAGCGTCGCGCTGTTGGTCGCGGCCGTCTCGTTGGCGCGTGCGCCCGCCGTGGCCGGCCCGGCGCTGCTGTTTGAACCGTCGAGCGGGCTCGTACTCTACGCCGAGGATCAGGACGATGCCTGGCATCCCGCATCGCTGACCAAGCTGATGACAGCGTACCTGACGTTCGAAGCGCTAAAAGAAGGCAAGGTCACGCTTGCCAGCAAGTTCCTGGTGTCCGAACTCGCGCATACCCAGCCGCCGAGCAAGATCGGGTTGCCGATCGGGGCCGAACTGGATGTAGAGCATGCCCTGCAGGCGTTGATCGTCAAGAGTGCCAACGACGTGGCGGTGATTTTGGCTGAAGGCATCGGCGGGTCGCACGACGCGTTCATCGAGCGCATGAACGCGACCGCCAAACGCTTGGGCATGACGCGGACGACGTTCGTCAATCCGAACGGACTGCCGGCCAACGAGCAGGTGACGACCGCTCGCGACCTGGCCAAGCTAACCCGCGCCATCCTGACCGAGTTTCCTCAGTTTACGCCGATGTGGAGCCTGTCCGATATCCACGTCGGCCGCGCCCATATCCGCACCCATAATCAACTGCTCAAGGCTTATGACGGGGCCGACGGCATGAAGACCGGCTTCACGTGCGATAGCGGCTACAACGTCGTTGCGACAGCCACGCGTGACGGGCACAAGCTGGCGGCGGTGGTGCTGGGCGAGCCGACCGGGGCCGCCCGCAGCCTGCGCGCGGCGAACCTGCTCGAACACGGTTTTCAATACCGGGCGTGGCAAGGCGTGCTGCAACCCGTGACGCTCGACACGCTGGATTTGTTGCCAGACGCCAACTCCGTTGCCGCCTCGGTGCGCGAATTCGTACCGGGACCGGCGTGCGGTGGGCGTCAAGAACGCACCGTCGACAAGGTTCGGGCGCGCAAGAAGCGCCTTGCCGTAGCACAACAGAAGGCCGATGCGGTCGCCAAGACTGTGGTGCCGGTGACGGTGCCTGCGCCCAAACCCACGGCGGCGGCGCCGGCAGCACCAGCCAAAGGCGTCGACTGATCAGAACACTCTCAACGCTCTGGCCCTGGCGTCGAAATTGCAGGGCTGGTCGCAGAACCTCTCATTCTGGGACACTGCTCCATGCTGCACACCTCGACCCACACCCTCAGCTGGCACCCCGATGCCGACGTGACGCCGAACCCGCGTGAAGTCGTCGCCATGGCCGAAGTGCTTGAAGGCCGGCACGGCATCCACGCCGCGTCCGTCGCCGAATTCTTCTCCACCCACCACAGCCTGAGCGGCGATGCCGGCCGCTGCTGGGCATGGGCCGGAGTTGCAGAGGCCGTCAAAAAACGCACTGCACAACGGTTGGGCTCGCTCCAGTCTTGAATTGCCCGCCGACCCAACCTTCGGCGCAAGCTCTCGCTTGCTTCGGTCGTGCCATCGATCGGAAAACCGCTGCACACTTTTCCGGAAGCACGCTTTTGTTTCCGTCGTGCTTCCGATCGGAAAACCGCTGCACACTTTTCCGGAAGCACGCCAGCGCAAGTCTAAGTTAACCCACTCCGATTATTGATGATAGCCAAGCCTGTCGTAGGCTCGTTCCGGATGGATGTGGTGATGTCAACTGATCAGACACGCACGGTGACACAACCCCGGCGTCAACGATTTTCATTCGCCACCGGACTTGCCGGCGCAACCGAGATCTGGCGCGGCGCGACCGACCGGCATTCAGCTCAGCGTGACGCAATTTTCGTCTTTCTGGTGCGTGCGGCCAGCGCCGCCATTCTCTACCTGTCGCAGATCATCCTGGCACGCTGGATGGGCGCGGCCGACTATGGCATCTACGTCTGGGTGTGGACGCTGGTGCTCATTCTCGGCGGCATTTCCCACCTCGGCGTCGGCCCGAGCCTGATGCGATTGCTGCCGTACTACCGCGAAAGCGGCCAGCTGGACTTGTTGCGTGGCCTGCTGATCGGCAGCCGCTGGCTGGCCTTCGTCATGGGGTCGGTCGTCTCATTCGCCGCCTATTGGTGCTTGCGCTCGTTCGCCACCGATGTCCCCGACTTGTATCTGCTGCCGGCGATGCTCGGCGCAGTCTGTATTCCGCTGTTCGCCATGACCGATCTGCAGGACGGACTCGGCCGCGCCCAGGGTTGGATGGCGGTAGCCCTGGTGCCGCCGTACATTCTGCGTCCACTGGTGCTGCTGTCGATGATGGCGCTCGCGCACGGCGTCGGCTTCCCGATGGATGCGATCACCGCAACGCTGGCGGCCATCGTCGCCTGTTGGGCTGCGTCCACGGTGCAGACGCTGATGGTGCAACAACGGCTGGATGACGAGATCCCCGCCGGCCCGCGCGCCTACGACTTTGCGTTTTGGGTCCGTTCGTCGTTGCCGTTGCTCGCGATCTATGCCAGCGAACTGGTGTTACAGAACACTGACGTGCTGGTTTTATCCGCCTACCTGCCGCCGCACGTGGTGGGCATGTATTTCGCCGCCGCCAAGACGATGGCTTTGGTGATGTTCGTGCACTATGCCGTCGGTAGCGCGGTCGCCAAGGATTTCGCAGCCCTGCACGCACGCGGCGACCGGGCAGCGCTGGTGGCGTATGCGCGTGACGCTGTCACCTGGACCTTCTGGCCGAGCCTCGCCGCGACTGCCGCGCTGCTGGTGCTCGGGGAGCCCTTGCTGTGGTTGTTCTCGCCCGCGTTCACCGAGGCTTATCCGGTGATGGTGGTGCTGGCCGCCGGTTTCCTGTTTCGCGCCTCGGTCGGGCCGGCGGAATTCGTGCTGAATGCGCTCGGCGAGCAGAAGGCCTGCGCAGCCGTCGCAGCGACCGCCGCCGTGCTCGATATCGGCCTCAATCTGGTGCTTGTGCCGATGTTCGGCATGATCGGCGCAGCTATCGCCACCACTGCGGCGCTGGCCACCGCCGCGACCCGTTACGCCATCATCGCGCGCCGCCGCCTGGGGCTCGATCTGACGATCTTGCAGGTGTTCCGGCGGGGGTGACCGCAGTCACAAGCAACGACGTGGGCCAGATTTACGCGCAGGCGGCACCCGGATTTCCTCGCGCGGTTTTACCAATTGGCTGATGCCCAAATGTGGCCCACGAAGCACACGACATCCTTCGAGGTCACACGCTCGCCCGACGGGTCGGAGTGGGCAGCCACGAGCCCGGCGGCTCGCCAAGTTCGTCCACGGCGGAATCTCCCCAAATCTCATCGCTAAGGAGGATATGGAGTTGCGGCGTGTTGCTGGCATCGAACACCCGCTGGCCCCGGTCGTTGGTGTCGTC
>JANXYD010000229.1 GCA_025350265.1 Hyphomicrobiaceae bacterium
CGGGGGGGGGGCCGCGCAGAATTGTTTCACCGGCACCGGGAGGGGTAATGGAATACTTTGTCCAGCAGTTGATCAACGGACTGACGCTCGGCTCTATCTACGGCCTGATCGCGATCGGATACACGATGGTGTTCGGCATCATCGGTATGGTCAACTTCGCGCATGGCGACGTGTTCATGCTCTCGACCTTTTTTGCGCTGATCGTGTTGATGATCCTGCTGCCGATCATCGGCACCAGCATGGCCGCCGTGATTTTTGCGCTGATCGTGGTGCTGGTACTCGGCATGGCGCTGACGGGCTTGTGGAACTGGGCCATCGAGCGGATCGCCTATCGGCCGTTGCGCGGGTCGTTCCGGTTGGCACCATTGATTTCGGCGATCGGCATGTCGATCTTCCTGTCCAACTTCGTGCAGGTGGTGCAAGGCCCCACCAACAAGTCGATCCAATCGTTGATCACCGGCGGCTTCTGCCTGGCGGGAACTACCTCCGAAGCGAAATACTGCCTGTTTCCAACCAAGGCCGGGTTCGGTGTGACGCTGGCCTACAAGCAGGTCATCATCATGATCATCACGGCGCTGTTGCTGAGCGGGTTCTGGTATCTTGTGCAGCGCACGCCGCTCGGCCGCGCGCAACGCGCCTGCGAGCAGGACAGCAAGATGGCGCGGCTGCTCGGCATCGACGTCGACCGCACGATCTCCATTACGTTCGTGATGGGCGCTGCATTGGCGGCGGTGGCCGGCGTCATGTACCTCATTCAATACGGCATCGTCGGCTTTTCCGACGGCTTCGTGCCGGGGGTGAAGGCGTTCACAGCGGCAGTGCTGGGCGGCATCGGGTCGTTGCCGGGCGCGGTGCTGGGCGGGCTGATCATCGGCTTGGTGGAAAGCCTGTGGTCGGCGTATTTCTCGATCGACTACAAGGACGTCGCGGCGTTCTCGATTTTGGCGGTGACGCTGATCTTTCTGCCATCGGGCATCATGGGCCGGCCGGAAGTGGAGAAGGTCTGAGCCATGGCGACGATCGAGACGTCCGGCACGGCGGCTGAGAAAAGTGTGGCATTCACCGACGGCAAGGTGGGCCGCGCGGCGATCGAGGGTGCGAAGTTCGCAGGGCTGATGTTCTGTCTGTCGATCCCGATCCTGCTGCTGCGGATCGATTCCGATATCGACCACAAGCCGTTCCTGCAACTGCGCTGGTCGTGGCCGCTGTGGGCTGCCGGATTGGGGTTCCTGGTGCGGTTCGCGGCGCTGGCCCTGGCCGGTGGCGGGCGGGGCGTGACGGCGTGGTTGCCGGCGGTTTCGATCCCGCCCGCGCTCTCCCGTCACTTCGGTAGCGCTGCACTCGTCATGCTCGCGCTCTATCCGGTCATCGCACTGGCGTTGGTCGGCCGCGCTGGCTCGATCAAATGGATCGATAACTTCGGCATCCAGGTGATGATTTACGTCATGCTGGGCTGGGGGCTGAACATCGTGGTGGGCCTCGCGGGGTTGCTGGATCTCGGCTATGTCGCGTTTTATGCGGTGGGAGCCTATTCGTACGCGCTGCTGGCGACGGTCGTCATCCCGCAGTACGCGCCGTGGCTGACGCCGTGGGCGTTCTGGGTGTGCCTGCCGCTCGCTGGATTGCTGGCGGCCCTTTGGGGGATACTACTCGGCTTGCCCGTATTGCGGTTGCGCGGCGATTACCTGGCTATCGTGACACTGGCGTTCGGCGAGATCATCCGTCTGGTGTTGATCAACTGGACAGCTGTGACCAAGGGCTATGCCGGCATTTCCGGCATTCCGCGGCCGAGCTTCTTCGGCCTGCCGTTCACCGCCGCTGACAACGGCTTCGCCGCAACCTTCGGTCTTGAATTCACGCCGCTGCACCGCACGATCTTCCTGTTCTACGTGATCCTGGCGCTGGCGCTGTTGACGAACTGGGTGAGTATGCGGTTGCGCCGGTTGCCGGTCGGGCGTGCGTGGGAAGCGCTGCGCGAAGACGAAATCGCCTGCCGCAGCCTGGGCATCAACACCACCAACACCAAGCTGACCGCCTTCGCGATCGGCGCGTCGTTCGCCGGCATGGCAGGGTCGTTCTTCGCCGCGCGGCAGAACTTCATCTCGCCGGAAAGTTTCACGTTCAACGAAAGCGCGGTGATCCTGGCAGCGGTGGTGCTGGGTGGCATGGGCAGCCAATTGGGCGTCGCCATCGCCGCGTTCGCGATGGTCGGCGGCACCGAAATTTTGCGCGAACTCGATTGGCTGAAAGCAATTTTCGGGCGCGACTTCGACCCGACGCAATATCGCATGCTGATTTTCGGATTTTCCATGGTGGCGTTGATGATCTGGAAGCCGCGCGGGCTGATCGCCAGCCGAGAACCCTCGCTCTTCCTGCGCGAGCGCAAGTCCATCCCGGCCGCGCATGTGGCTGAAGGGACGGGCTGATGACGGTTGATACCGCCCCGCGGCGCACGCCGTTGCTGCACGTCGAGCACATCTCGATGCGCTTCGGTGGCCTGATTGCCGTCAACGACCTGAGTTTTGTCGCGCGCGAAGGCGAGATCACCGCGCTGATCGGGCCCAACGGCGCGGGCAAAACGACGGTGTTCAACTGCATCACCGGGTTCTACAAGCCCACCTCCGGGCGGATGGCGCTGGTGGGAGGGGGTGCCGGCGCGGACGCGGTCACGGCGTTGACCCAAACGGGCAAGCGCTTCGCGCGCGCCGACGACGGCAGTTCGGCATTCCTGCTCGAGCGCATGCCGGATTTCCAGATCGCGGCGGAGGCCAAGGTCGCGCGCACCTTCCAAAACATCCGGCTGTTCGCTGGCATGACGGTACTGGAAAATCTGGTGGTCGCACAACACAACCGGTTGATGCTGGCGTCGGGTTACACGGTGGGCGGATTGTTCGGCACGCGCGGTTATCGCGCGGCGGAAGCGGACGCGGTGGAGAAGGCGAAATACTGGCTGGATAAAGCGGGCCTGATGGACCGCGCCGACGACCCGGCGGGCGATTTGCCCTATGGCGCGCAACGCCGGCTCGAAATCGCGCGCGCCATGTGCACGGGGCCACGGCTGTTGTGCCTGGATGAACCGGCGGCCGGCCTCAACCCGCGCGAAAGCGCCGATCTGAATGCGCTGCTGCGATTGATTCCGCTGGAGCATGCGACCTCCATCCTGCTGATCGAGCATGACATGTCGGTGGTGATGGAAATCTCCGACCACGTCATCGTGCTGGAATACGGCGTCAAGATCGCCGACGGCACGCCCACCGAGGTCCGCAACGACCAGAAAGTGATCGCCGCCTACCTGGGCGTCGAGGACGAGGAAGTCGAGGCCGCCGAGCAAGTGGTCGCGGAGATCGCCCGATGAGCCCCCCCCCCGCGACCGATAAACCGCTGCTCGATATTCGTGGCGTCAAAAGTTTCTACGGCAACATCTGCGCGCTGCGCGGCGTCGACGTCGCAGTCAAGTCAGGCGAGATCGTCACGCTGATCGGTGCCAACGGGGCCGGCAAGTCGACGTTGATGATGACGGTGTTCGGCACGCCGCGTGCGCGCGAAGGGCGCATCTTCTACGATGGCCTGGATATCACGGACATGCCGAGCCACCAGATTGCGCATCTGCGCATCGCGCAGTCGCCGGAGGGCCGGCGCATCTTCCCGCGCATGACGGTGCGCGAGAACTTGCAGATGGGCGCGGAGATCGACGGGGGGAAATATTTCGACACCGATCTTGAGCGCGTCACGGTGTTGTTTCCACGCTTGAAGGAACGGCTGGAACAGCGCGGCGGCACACTCTCCGGCGGCGAGCAGCAGATGCTGGCGATCGCGCGCGCACTGATGAGCCGGCCTAAGTTGCTGATGCTGGACGAGCCGAGCCTGGGACTGGCACCGCTGATCGTGAAGCAGATTTTCAAGGTCATCGACGATCTCAACAAACGCGATGGCATGACCGTGTTCCTGGTCGAGCAGAACGCCTTCCACGCGCTCAGGCTGGCGCATCGCGGCTATGTGATGGTCAACGGGCAGATCACCATGAGCGGCACCGGCCGGGAATTGCTGGCGCGGCCGGAGATCAGAGCGGCTTATCTCGAAGGCGGGGCGCACTGAACAACCGAAGGATTACTGCATGAACCTGTTCCACGTCATCTACGCGGCCGGACCGAACGGGGTTTGGGTGTTCCTGCTCGTTTCGTTGATCATGGGCGGGAGCACCGCCTATGTCTCCGGCCGGGCCATTGCCGAGACGTGGCGGCCGATCTGGCAGGGCGTGGTCTATGCGGGCATCATCGGGCTGGCGGTCCGCTTCATCCACTTCGCGTTGTTTGACGAGGTGCTGCTGTCGCTCCGCAGTTATGTCACCGATTGCGCGATCCTGTTGGCGGCCACGTTCGCAGGCTATCACCTGACCCGCCAGCGGCAGATGCGGGAGCAGTATGGCGTATTGACGCCGAAGGCGCCGAAATAAGGGGTATGCACACCCAAAGGCACGGAGAACAACGTGACTTTGCCTTTTTTTCGCGGAATCATGGTTTGTGGCGGTCGTGGACTGCCTATCCCCGGCAGGGCGGTCTGATGTTGCCGGGTTATCTATTTTGGGAGTGGAGACCTATGAAGACTTCATTGTTGACGGGCATCGCGGTTTCGGCGCTGCTGGCGTGTTCAGGCGCTGCCAATGCCCAGATCAAATTCGGCCTCACCGGCCCGCTGACTGGTCCGAATGCTGCGTTCGGAGCGCAACTCAAGAACGGCGCGGAACAAGCCGTCGCCGCGATCAATGCCAAGGGCGGCATGAACGGACAAAAGATCGAACTCGTCATGACCGACGACGTGTCCGATCCCAAGCAGGGCGTTTCCATCGCCAACAAATATGCTGGTGAAGGCGTCAAGTTCGTGGTCGGTCCGTTCAACTCCGGTGTCACCATGCCGTCGTCAGAAGTTTATGCCGAGAACGGTATCCTGCAGATCACGCCATCCGCCACCAACCCGCAGATCACCGAGCGCGGACTGTGGAATGTATTCCGCACCTGTGGCCGCGACGATCAGCAAGGCGCGGTTGCCGCCGACTACATCGTGACAAAGCTGAAGGGCAAAAAGCTCGCCATCGTTCACGACAAAACCACCTACGGTAAGGGCCTCGCCGACGAAACCAAAAAGGCAGCCAACGCCAAGGGCGTCACCGAAGCGCTCTACGAAGGCATCAACACGGGCGAGAAGGATTTCTCAGCCCTGGTCGCCAAGATCAAGCAGTCTGGTGCGGAGATCATCTACTTCGGCGGGTTGCATACCGAGGGCGCACTGATCGCCCGCCAACTCAAGGACGGCGGCGTCAATGCCGTGATGATGTCGGGTGACGGCATCACGTCCAACGAATTCGCAGCCATCGGCGGCGATGCGGTCATTGGCACGCTGATGACGTTCCCGCCCGATCCGCGCAAGCTGCCGGAAGCCGCCGAAGCCGTGAAGCAGTTCGCCGCGATCAAGTACGATCCGGAGGCCTACACGCTTTATACCTACGCGGCCGTGCAGGTGGTCGTCGATGCGGCCAACGCCATCAAGAGCAGCGATCCCAAAAAGGTCGCCGAAGAAATCCACAAGGGTGGTGCCTACAAAACCGTGATCGGCGAACTCAAGTATGACAAGAAGGGCGATATCACGCGTCCCGATTACGTCATGTACACCTGGAGCAAGGGTGCCGACGGCAAGATCACCTACGTCCAGAATAACTGAGTTCAGGCGTCGGTTTCAGCTCATGGCGATCGTCCACGCAATACCGGACCTATCGCCGCTGAGCACGCAGCACCTCCATGACGACACGACTGGAGGGGTGGCCACGCGGCCGCCCCTTTGCTTTTTCAGCCGGGCGCGGCGCTGCCTGCTGCGTTCGACGATGGCGCTGGTGCAGCTGCTGGGTCCGGCAGCGGCGTCCGCCGAGACGCTTCGCATCGCCGTCGCCTTGCCATTGTCGGGACCGCAAGCCGGCATCGGCCGTGACCTGCAGGCAGCCCTTGAGTTTGCGTTGGCGGACACCCGACCGCTGCCCGACGATACGCGCCCGCGCGTGGCGTTCAGCTGGCACGACGACGGTTGCTCCGCCGAGGGCGGCCTGGCGGCCGCAAAGGCGATAACCGCCAAGGCAGACGACCTCCCGTTCGCGGTCATCGGACACACCTGTGCGTCGGCCGCCCGGTTGGCGGCACCTGTCTATGACGCGGCCGGCGTGCTGTTCTTCGATACCGACCCGACCCCGACGACGGCATCGCTGCCTTCGAAGGCCCAATCGCGGCGCTTTACGTTTGCTGGCACTGGATCGCAAGGCACGCTGATCGGACAGGCCTTGCTGGCGGCCGATCCCAGCGCCCGCATCGCCTTCATCAGGGACCGAACGGCTCTTGCACAGTCGACACTGGCACCGGTCGCGCGCGCGCTCGGGGAGGCCGGCCGCGGCGTGGTGCTGGTCGAGACGTTCGCCGGCGCGGAAAAAGATTTCGCAGCTCTCGCCCGGCGCGTCAAAGCAACGGGGATCACGCATGTGGCGCTGGCCGCATTCGCGAGCGAAGCGGTGTTGCTGGTCGCAGAGCTGCGCAAAGCGGTACCGGCCCTGACAATTATCGCTGCCGAGCAACTGGCCGACGTTGAATTCGGCCGGGCGTCAGGCGGCATCTCCGAAGGCGTGCAGGTTGCGGTCAAACCCGACGCCAGCGCCTATCCCAAGGCGCAAGACCTCGCGCGGCGGCTCATAGGTGACGGCCACGCTGCCAGCCGTGCCGCGCTGACGGGTTATACGGCGTTCGAGGTTGCCATGGATGCGGTGGAGATGGTCAGGCAGGACGCACATTTCGATGGCACGGCGTGGGCCAACCGCCGCCACGAAACCATACTCGGCCCCATCCAGTTTGATAGCGGCGGCAATGCCGACCTGTCGTCGCATATGCTGTACACGTGGCGAGGTGGCGAGCTGCTGCCGCCGGGATGCGCGCCTGGGGCTTGCGAGCGACTGCTGCGTTGAGTGTGCGTACTGGGTGCAACGACGGGGTTGCCGGCGTCAGCGCGATCCGGGGTGTGCAGCGGATTTACAATCAGAAGTCCGACCAACGGCGCGCGAGACGCCGTTACACCCGCTTCGACAGCCTGTTCACGTGACCCATCTTGCGGCCGGCGCGGGCTTCGTGCTTACCGTAAAGATGCAGACAGCAGCCCGCTTCGGCGGCAAGCGCCGGCCACTCCAACGCGTCGGCACCGATCAAATTGTCCATGATCGCGTCGGAATGGCGCTCCGCACTGCCCAGCGGCCAGCCAGCGACCGCCCGCATGTGATTTTCAAATTGGCTGGTGGCGCAGGCATCCATCGTCCAATGACCGGAATTGTGCACGCGCGGCGCGATCTCGTTGACGACCAAGCGCCCGGCCGCCGGCACACCCTCGCCCAGATCAAATAGCTCGACCGCGAGCAGCCCGACATAGTCCAAGGCCGTGGCTATGCGCCGGGCAATCGCATGCGCGTTGCAGATCACGTCGTCGGGCAACCGAGACGGCACCACCGAGCGGCGGAGAATGCCGTCACGATGTGAGTTTTCAGGCATGTCGTAGATGACGTCCTGTCCGTCGGCCCCCCGGCAGATCAGCACGGAGACCTCGCGCTCAAACATCACCCGTCGCTCGAGCACGGCGGCAGTGCCACCTATCGCTGAGAACGCTGCAGCCGGATCGGTCGCAGGCTCGATCGCGAACTGCCCCTTTCCGTCATAACCGAGGCGGCGCGTCTTCAAGATTGCCCGCTGGTTTCCGCACGGCAGCGCTGCGGCGAGGTCGGCTGCGGAGGCGACTGCCACGAACGGCGCGACGGTTATGCCGAGGCCAGCCAGAAATGTCTTTTCCACCAACCGATCCTGCGCCACCGCCAGCGCCTTGGGTCCGGGCCGCACGGGCACCAGGCGCGCGAGATGCCGCGCTGTGGCGTCGGCGACGTTCTCGAATTCATAGGTGACGACCGCGACCGTCCCGGCGAAAGCCGTGAGTTTATCCCAATCGTCATAGGCACCCACAGTGGTCGAAGCCGCGACATCGAACGCCGGCCCCGCAGCATCGGCGTAGATGCTGGTTTTAAATCCAAGACGCGCAGCCGCCACAGCCAGCATGCGCCCGAGTTGACCGCTGCCAAGCACACCGATGGTCGAACCGGGCTTGAGAGGAAAAGTATGACTTGATGTGCTCATCGGCTCAACGGTCCGACGGCGGCGCGTCAGGTACGGCCGTGGTCTGGTCGCGTCGCATTGCTTCAAGCTTGATCGCGAGATCGGCATCCTGCAGCGCCAAAATCTGTGCCGCCAACAGACCCGCGTTGGTGGCACCGGCTTCACCGATGGCCAGCGTACCCACCGGAATGCCCGCCGGCATCTGCACGATCGACAACAGGCTATCCTGGCCCGACAACGCCTTCGATTGCACGGGCACGCCCAGCACCGGCAACGTCGTCATCGACGCGGTCATGCCTGGCAAATGTGCCGCCCCGCCCGCGCCGGCGATGATGACCTGCAGTCCGCGTCCGCGCGCCGCTTTTGCATATTCGTAGAGCCGATCCGGTGTGCGATGCGCGGAGATGACCTTCGATTCGTGCGCGACGCCGAGCTTTTCGAGCACGTCGGCGGCCTTCTTCATCGTCGGCCAATCCGACAGCGACCCCATGATGATACCGACCCGCGGCGACTTTTCCGGTGGTGTGGAAGCGCTTGATTTAGCAGACGCGGCGATCGACGGATTGGCCATTTCAAGGTCCTGCGGAATGCGACGGCAGTCAGGCGATGATGTCGGGAAACAACTGGTCTTCCACCGCCGTCATGTGGTCCTTGAGCCCCAGCTTGCGTTTTTTGAGGCGTTTGATGGTCAGGATATCGGCACTCCCCGACAATTCCAGTGCGATGATTTCGGCGTCAAGATCCCGATGTTCCGCTTTCAGGCGGACCAGCAGCTCGCGCAGTTCGATGTCGTGGGTCCGTTGCATGATGGCGGAATTCGGCTCTCGATGGTGACGCTGCGGCAAGGCGTGCCGGGGGACGCGGAAAACGCCGCGCCTTCCGGCGCATACATAGCTGTCGCGCGCGTTTTGGCAATCCTTCAAGTCCTGCGATCCGATGGGAATCGCACGAACCATCGACACCATTGAAATCTTGACGACGAGGGCTTTATGGCAAGGCCGAGCGATGCACTACGGCTGCGTCCAGGCTCGCCCGGTTCTCGACCGGCTTGGGTGGCGGCACCGCATCCGGCCGGAACCCTGCCTTGACATAGAGGCGATCGATTTCGCCCCAGAAAAAATCAGCCCCGGGATAGCCGGTGATGCGACCGGCCTCGCGTCCTTCAAAAAGGAATATGAACGTCGGCGTGTACACGAGTTGCCCAAGCCCCCTCAGTTCCGGCGCACCGATGCGCCAGCGCTCAAGCGGCGCGAATTGCCCTTCCGGGCTGGCTTGGTAGCCGGTTTTGACCTCGCGGTCCCACCTCGCGCAATAAACGCAGCCGACGTCGTCGACCATCACCAGCACCGTGCGTCCGCCGAACAACGGCTCGTCGGCGCGCGCCGTTTGGCCGAGCCAACCCGTCGTCCACGCCGTCATGACGAGCATGCACAGTTTTAGCGCTATCGCAGGTCTTCTGAACATATTCACGCTCACTGTTTTGCCTGCATAACTGGTTTGCCTGCGTCGAAACCACCGCGCCCCCACGCGCGCCGTCGTCTTCCCGGCCGCAGCGCCTTTTGCCCGAAGAGCCGGGATCTTGACCAGCCAATTATCGGGCAAGATCCCGGCTGCGCGGCACTTGGCCGGGACGACGGCGTGTGTGGGGCACTGTATCGACATTCAACATAGCGCTGGCGGCATCGCTTGCAAGGGCCGGCCCGCACATCACGCGATCAGATCGTGGCGGTTGGCAATCGAGCCGTCGGCCTTGAGACGATAGACCACGGGCACGCCGGTCGCCAGTTCGCGCTTCAGGATCTCGTCCGGCGTCAGTTTTTCGAGATGCATGATCAGCGCCCGCAGCGAATTGCCGTGTGCCGCGATGATGACGTCGCGACCGACCTTCAGCACCGGCTGGATATTGGCCTCGAAATAAGGCAGCACGCGCGCCGCGGTATCCTTCAAGCTTTCGCCTCCGGGCGGCGGTACGTCATATGAGCGCCGCCAGATCAGCACCTGCGCCTCGCCCCACTTCTTGCGCGCATCGTCCTTGTTGAGCCCCGACAGTTCGCCGTAGTCGCGTTCGTTCAGCGCCTTGTCTTTGTGGGTGACGAGGCCCGTCTGGCCGATCTCGGCGAGGATCAGATCAAGCGTCCGCTGCGCCCGCGACAACACGCTGGTATAGGCGACGTCGAACTTTAGTCCCGCAGCTTTCAGCCGCGCGCCGGCAGCCTTCGCCTCCGCCACGCCCTTGTCGGTCAACCCCGGGTCTTTCCAGCCGGTGAAGAGATTGAGCTTGTTCCACTCGCTTTCACCGTGGCGGACGAGGACGAGGACGTTGGACATGAGCGGGGCCTTTCGGGATCATTGATTTGGCCCTGTCTTCGCGGCGATGCGGGGGGCTTGTCAATCTGCCAAGTTGGCGGTCGAACGCGTCCCGCGATCACCCCCCCCGGTCAGGCGCTTGCGCATCTGGATGCAGACGGCAAACGTGTCAGTCAACTCGACGGGATCCCAGGGAAACGGTTCCCACCCCGTCTTGCGATAGAAATCGACGGCGTCAGACACAGCGTTCACATAGAGCGTCGTCATGCCCAGCCGCGTTGCACGTGCCTCCACCAGCCGACTGAGGTGACGGCCGTGGCCCTGCCTTTGGGCGTCTCTGGGAATGGCAACCAGCCGAACCACGCCCACACCAGGGCCACGCTCGTCCAATCGCGTCGTTGCTACCGCCACGCCTGCACATTTCAACAGCAGCGGGTGGTGCGCCGGATGGAATTCATCGGCATGGTCCTCGGTGTAGCCGGTACGGCCGCGCGCGGTCCACAGCACATCGCGGCGAATGGCGTGATAGGCCAGCCAATCGGCCGCACTTTCAACGTCGACCAGTTCAAAGGCCAT
>JANXYD010000244.1 GCA_025350265.1 Hyphomicrobiaceae bacterium
AATCGACAAGATCAGCCGCAAGTCGGATAACCCTTCGATCACCCGCGACGTTTCGGGCGAGGGTGTGCAGCAGGCCTTGCTGAAGATCATGGAAGGCACCGTTGCGTCCGTTCCCCCGCAGGGTGGCCGTAAGCATCCACAGCAGGAATTCTTGCAGGTCGACACGTCCAACATCCTATTCATCTGCGGTGGCGCGTTCGCTGGCCTCGAGAAGATCATCTCGCGTCGCGGCCGCGGCAGTTCGATAGGTTTTGGCGCCAAGGTGACCGGCCCGGATGAGCGTCGGACGGGTGATATCCTCCGCAACGTGGAGCCCGAAGATTTGCTGAAATTCGGCCTCATACCAGAGTTCATCGGCCGTCTGCCAGTGATCGCAACGCTGGAGGATCTTGACGAGCCGGCGCTGATGCAGATCCTCACCACCCCGAAGAACGCCTTGGTCAAACAGTATCAACGGCTGTTCGAGATGGAAGACGTCAAGTTGACGATCACTCAGGACGCCCTGAAATCGGTCTCGAAGAAGGCAATCGAACGCAAGACCGGAGCACGCGGCCTGCGTTCGATCATGGAGGCTATTCTGCTCGACACGATGTTCGAACTACCCGGATTGAAGGGCGTCGAAGAAGTGGTCGTCGGGCCAGAAGTCGTTGAGGGCGGTGCCCGTCCATTGCGGATCTATTCCGATCGCGCCGAAGAAAAGGGCTCCAGCGCCTGAGGCGTGGCGCCCATCGGCGTCAAGATAGTGTTTGCCACGTCAGCATAATGTTGGTTGCGTCGCGCGTCTGAAGTTGTGCTGCACAATGGCCATGTTTGCGGCATGAAGCCGCCGCGCTGGTGCTGTTCGGTTCATTGACGACATCCCTACTTGAACGATGGTCTGCCAGAACCCAAATCAATCCTGCGGGTCGACTGGTAGACCAACAGCAGGCAGCCTCGATCTGGGGCCTGTGGCTGCGAATATCGACGCCGAGAGTGTCCGGTGACAGGGAGTTGCCTGAGCCGGGCCAACGCTGGTGCGAACCGGCATGCGGTCACAGTCCTAAGGATGTGGCTGTTGCAACGGAGATGGTTGATGAGCGACGAACCGAAAATCAAGGACAAGCCTTCCAAGGACGTTTTCCCGGTCCTGCCATTGCGTGACATCGTAGTGTTTCCGCACATGATCGTGCCGCTGTTCGTGGGCCGCGAAAAATCCATCAACGCGCTCGAAGAAGTGATGCGCGCCGACAAGCAGATCTTGTTGGCCGCACAAAAGAACGCCGGGGATGATGACCCCGCGCAGGATGCGATCTTCCAGATCGGCACGCTGGCATCGGTGCTGCAGCTGCTCAAACTGCCTGACGGCACGGTCAAGGTCCTGGTCGAGGGAGGCGTGCGCGCGCGCATCGGTAAGTATACGTCGCGCTCTGAGTTCTATGAGGCCGAAGTTGTGCGCATTCCTGAAGAAAAGGGTGCCAAGGACGAAATTGAAGCGTTAGCGCGGTCGGCGGTCAGTCAGTTTGAAAACTACGTCAAGCTGAACAAGAAAATCTCGCCGGAGGTGCTCGGCACCGTCAGCCAGATCGACGATTATTCCAAGCTCGCTGACGTCATCGCTTCGCATCTGGCGATCAAGATCTCTGAAAAGCAGGATATCCTCGAAATCGCGACGGTGTCGGAGCGGTTGGAGCGTGTCTATACGCTGATGGAGAGCGAGATTTCGGTCCTGCAGGTCGAGAAAAAGATCCGCAGCCGCGTGAAACGGCAAATGGAGAAGACGCAGCGCGAGTACTATTTGAATGAGCAAATGAAGGCCATTCAAAAGGAACTCGGCGACGGCGACGAGCGCGACGATATCGTCGAATTCGAAGAGAAGATCGAGAGCACCAAGCTCAGCAAGGATGCCAAGGACAAGGCGCTGGCCGAGTTGAAAAAGCTCAAGCAGATGAGCCCGATGTCGGCCGAAGCCACAGTCGTGCGCAACTATCTGGAATGGCTGCTGTCGATCCCGTGGGGCGTCAAGGGCAAGGTCAAGAAGGATCTGGCCGAGGCGCAAGACGTGCTCGACAAGGAGCACTCGCCCGCGTGGATCACCCGCCACGGAAAATCGGATCGCTGGCTCGGCGAGCTCGACTACGGCGGAGCGTGCGACGCGCTCCGAGACCCTGACTGCGATCACTGGTACTCGTGGCACGATAACTGTCCGGCCGTCTACAATCCCGGGCAGCGCGACGCGGACGACGACGGACTCGGCGACGCCTGTGACAACTGCGTCCATGTGAGCAACGCTGGGCAGGAGAAC
>JANXYD010000254.1 GCA_025350265.1 Hyphomicrobiaceae bacterium
TCTTGAAAGCCCACTCCCGCCACGGCGCGATGATCTTGATCGACGGCTCGAGCGCGTAATAGCTAAGCTCGAACCGTACTTGATCGTTGCCCTTGCCGGTGGCTCCGTGACACACAGCGTCAGCCCCGGTTTTGCGTGCGATCTCGATCTGCTTTTTGGCAATCAGCGGCCGTGCGATCGACGTGCCAAGTAGATAAACGCCTTCATACACAGCATTGGCGCGGAACATCGGGAAGACATAGTCCGCGATGAATTCCTCGCGGATATCCTCGATGTAGATATTTTCCTTCTTGATGCCGAGCAGTTCTGCCTTCTTGCGCGCCGGCCCCAGCTCTTCGCCTTGCCCGAGGTCGGCCGTGAACGTCACCACCTCGCAGTTGTAGGTTTCCTGCAACCACTTTAGGATGATCGACGTATCGAGCCCACCGGAATAGGCCAGAACGACTTTTTTGACGGAAGTTTTCGAGGCAGCCATGATCGGTCGTCACCGCAAAAGTTGGAATTGTGCGCACTATAGGCAAGATCGTTTCAGTCGCAAGGATTTGCGCCCGTGCGGGGTCGGTGGCTGCCGTTATTGGATTGGCACCCAGCGCTTCAGCGGCCCGAGCATGGCTCCGAAATAAACCTGATCTCGCACCACCAGGATGACCAGCACCATCAACAGCCACGCCGTCACCACGTCCGACAGGAAATGTCCGCCCGCCGCCAGTCGCGCGAACGACACCGCCAGCATCACCGCCAACGCGCCACAAAAGATCGGCGCCTTCCAGCGCTTGGGGGCGACGACGCAGAACGCGAACAGCATTGCGCTCGCCGCCGCTTCCCCCGAAACAAACGAGCAATTCCATGGGCCACATTGATCACTCACCACCCACGCCGGCGTGAAATGCTTGATGCCGCCGAACTGCTCAAGATGCACCGGCCGCGCGCGGCCCCAGAAATGCTTGAAGATCACATGCACCAGAAAACCCGGCCCGATCGCCATCGTCGCGACCAGAAAGGCCCAATCTCGCTCCGGGCGATCCGAGAACCAATGCCGTTTGGCGTCCGGTACTTTGGACCACACGACCGCAACCGCGATCAAGGCCACGATCGTTGCAATCGTGAGCCAGATGCCGATGTCGCGCATCACCACAACAGGCAGCGTCTTGGCCATAACGAAGCCCCGCCCAGCGCTGTAAAACCAGCCCGAAATAGCCAGATCCAAACCGGGCACGAGATAAAACAGCAATCCGCTCGCGGCAAGCAGTACAAGGCACGCCGCGATTTCCCAACGATGCTTCGCAACATCGCGAGGCATTGGCCCGACGCTGCCGCGCGGCGCTGATTTCAATTCGACTGAAGACAATGGCGCTCTCACTTATGATAAGCATTCGTCGCGCGACTTATCCGCCGGCAGGAGCCTCCCATGCAAGCGCCAAAGCTCGAATTCTGGTACGACTTCGCCTCCACCTACGCGTATCTTTCGGCACTGCGGATCAAAGAACTGGCTGCTCGTGCCGGTGTCGACATCATTTACAAGCCATTCCTTCTGGGCCCGATTTTCCGCGAGCAAGGCTGGAACACCTCGCCATTCAACATCTATCCGGCCAAGGGCCGCTACATGGTCCGCGATATCGAGCGCTTGACGGCTGAACGCGGCCTGCACTTTCGCCTGCCGGATCGTTTCCCGCAAAATAGCCTCGCTGCGGCTCGGTTGGCGCTCGCCACCGAAGAGGCTGGTTGCATCGCGGCCTTCACGCACGCCGTCTTTGTTGCCGAGTTTGCCGAAGGACAGGACATCAGCAACACAGACTGCCTCAGTGCTCTTGTTGCCCAGCTCACGCGCACCGTGGGCCTTGATCCTGCCAAACTTTTGGCGCGGTCTGTCGACCCGGCCATCAAGGACCGCCTGAAGGTACAATCTGCCGACGCAGTCTCCTTTGGGCTGTTCGGGTCACCATCGTTTCGCGCCAGCGACGGCGAACTGTTCTGGGGCGACGATCGCCTCGAACAGGCCCTGACCTGGGCTCAAACAGCAGGTCGCGGCACAAATCAATCTGCTCCGTGAACAACTATTCATTGCATGGCCGTGTTTTTGGCCGTCATTCTGGTGTACGTCTTGGGTTGAGGCAACAACCACTGGAGACGACCGTCGTGATAAAAACTTCCACCTGGAGCATGAGCGTTGCGGCGTTGGCCGGTTCGCTCGCATTGATGACATTCGCGGCATCGGCCCAAACAACAACAACCGCTCCTGTGGCTCCCGCAGCACCTAAAGCCGCGGCACCTGCAGCGCCCGCCGCGAAAACGACGGTCGCTCCCAAGGTGGCACCGGTCGTTTGCAAGGGCCGCGACGAAGCGTCCTGCAAGACTGAAGCGACGGCGTGCGGTTGGATCGTGCCGACCAAGGTCGAGGCCAATGGCAAAGTCGACAAGGCGTATTGCCGCAAAGTCGCCGGTGTCGCCAAGAAAGCCGCCGACGCCAAGAAGGCAACCTCGGACGCCCTAGCCAAGGCCGGGGCCGCCGCCAAAACTGCAGTCGCCGCACCCGCAGCCACGACGCCGGTTGCACCAGCGAAAAAATAACTTCTGTTGATGACGACAGCGCTGAAACAACGAAAGGCTGCCCGGCACGAACCGTGGCAGCCTTTTATCATTGTGCCAGCTGTGAGCGTTCAGCTGCGCTGTGGATTGGCGCGATTGGCCGGACCACCTTTGCGCACATCCGTTGCTGGGCGATTGCCGCCTGCAACGGGCTGCACTGGCTGCGCGTGCATTGCAGCCATCCGGCCCGAGAAGATCCAATAGACCAACCCGCCGATGAAGCCACTCGTCAGAAACGCGATCAGCGGATAATTATTGGACGCGATCGACCAGGTCTGCGCTGGCGATTCGCTCTGGTACTGTGCCAGATATCCAAACAGCGCGATGGCCATGCCTGCCGCGGAGTAATAGGCCCAATCGCGCCACTTGCGCCACTCGCCATACGCAATCGCCGCCAGTGCGAAGGGGATCGCGAACAGTGCGATTTGCGTGGCCACAGGCATGGCGAGCGCCAGTTTGTCGTTGGCCATGTCACCCTGCATGCCGGACAGGTCCGACGGCGTCCAGGCGAACAGCACCGTGGTGAGGCCGGCTGCCAGACACGCCACCAAATACCCCAGCAGTACGCGGAAAATTAGACCCATGATTTCAATCCCTTCAAAGCTTCATCAACTGGTTGCCATGATTTAAGCCGGTCGCGGCAAAGAACTCAACGGCAATTGCGAGTTAGGTTAATATCAAAACTTGTGTTCTGACCGGAAAGCCACGCGATATCAGCGCGCGCCGGCATCGGTTTCGCCAGCGGTCTCCGCGTTGACTCGGTCGCGCGCCCTGATTTTGAGGCTTTCGCTCTTCAATTGCCCGCACGCCGCCAGGATATCGCGTCCGCGCGGCGTCCGCACCGGACTTGCATAGCCGGCTGCATTCACATAGTCGGCAAAAGCCTCGATCTGGCCCCACTCCGAGCACTCATAGCGGGTGCCCGGCCAAGG
>JANXYD010000264.1 GCA_025350265.1 Hyphomicrobiaceae bacterium
GCTTGGCCGCACGTAGGCGACTGCCGTCGGCCTGTAAGCCGCTCAGGCCGGGGGCGCATTTTCGCGCGTGAGGCCAAACTAGGTTATTTCGGCCAAACGGGTGTCGAGCCCGAGCACCAAGCACCAATGTGGCTCGAAATCGGCCCCCAGCGGCCAGACGTTGGCCTTGAAGATGTCCAGCATCGGGGTTTCGTAGGCCTTGAACATGTCGCGCCGGCAGAGCACGAACTTGGTCGCCGCCACAATGGTTTCGCGATCGAGAATGGCCAGCGGGCACCAGTCGGGGTTGCGCTCCAGCCACTGCTGCACCGCCACCATCAAAGTCGGATAGCCGGGATGCAGCATATCATCGAGCACGATGATGCCTTCCGGTGCCATCACCGCCGTCGCCCGCTCCAGATCGCGTGTCAGCGCATCCCTGCTGTGTTCGCCGTCGATATGAAAAAAGCGCAGTCTCTTGCCGCCGACCTTAGCCAGTATATCCGCCGGCTGCATGGTGCGACTGTCGGTCTTCCAAGTTATCCGCCGGCTGGCGTCCAGGCCATGCTTGCTGCAATTGGCTTCAAACCGACCGAGCACCTCCGGGTTTGGCCAGTCAAACAAATCGATGCCCAGCGCCACCTCGCCGGGCTCCAGCGCATGCCCGAGCGCGATGAAAAAGCGACCCTCGAACGTGCCGATTTCGGCGATCGGCCCGCTGATCCCCATTGCGGTCTGCAACCGCAGCAAGCGCGCGCAGACGGCGGCGGCAAAGCGCGACGACATGCCGGGAACAGTGTGATACCCGCGCTCGAGATAAGCATCGGCTGAAGGCACACCGGACGCCGGCATGGGGGCCGGGAACTGCGGTTGGACTGGCATGAGAGGATCCTGTTGGTTTGCGATGCCAGCGTGCTTGCCGATAAAGCATCATCCGGACGGATATCCGGGTGCAAAACGGTTTTCCGACGTCAAGGACGACAGATCGCCGAGCGCGGGACCTATTTGACCTGGTAACTTTCGAGCGGACCGGGCAGTTCTTTTTTCGCCCGTATGATCAATTGTTTCTCGTACCGGTGCAAAAGGTAGCCGACGCCGAAAAAGCCGGCGATGGCGAAGCCGAGCACAAGCGGTGCCCAGGCGCTGTGCACCTTGAACAGCAATTCGCCGAAAACATAGCCGCCGAATCCGAATACGCTGGCCCAGAGGATAGCGCCCGTTGCGTTGGCGAACAGAAACGAAAGCCACGGCATCTTGTTCACGCCTGCGAGAAACGCCGCCAGGATGCGCAGCAATGCGATAAACCGGCCGACAAACACGATCTTGCCGCCGTAGTGCATGAACAGATACTGACCGAGCTTGATCCGATCTTCGCTCATGTTGATTTTCTTGCCGTGCCGCAGCAGCAACGGATAGCCATACCGGCGGCCGATGGAATAGCCGAGATTGTCGCCGATGATCGAGCCGATGCTGGCGGCCGCGACGACGAGAGCGATGTTCATATCCTGATTGGCTGCCGCATAGACCGCAGCCAACACCAGTACCGTCTCGCCCGGCAACGGAATGCCCATGCTTTCCAGCCCGACGATGACCCCGACACCCCAGTAGCCGTATTGCGTAATGATCGGTTGCAGGTCTGCGTGTGTGAAAATCGCCATGTCATTTCTTCCCCGAAACCGACGCAAAGTCCGATGCCACGGCGTAGCTGCGCCGTCTTGACCGACACCGATGCGCACGTCAACCAACCAGTGCGGCCTGCATCCGCCTTCGAGCCGACGCCACGATCGCCGCGCCGACACCAAGGCCGGCGATACAGCGCGTCATGGCACCTTCGCAATCGTGGCGGCGGGGCAACGGAGCTCGACCGCGACAGCATCGGCCTCCCGCAGGCGTGATCGCTCGGCCTCCAGATCGGCGTAAGACGCGGTGCCGCGCTCCGGTGTCGCGCTGGACCGCAGCAAGACGTGCTGCAAGTTTGTGGCCGCAACCTGCATCTCTTTGTCGACGGATGCTTCCAGCGCCACGATCCGCGCGCCCCGTTCGTGACGCTCGATCGCCAGCCCCGCGCAATTTCGACTGTGAATTTCCAATGGCAGCGGGGCCTCGCCCGAACTCAGCGCAAGGGAGCCGCACCCCGACAGACCCGCACATACAGCCGCGACGAACATGCGCGCTAATCGCTGTTCGTATTGTGGACGACGCATGCGGGATGCGCGGTGGACGTGTAACGGCATTGGGGACTGCACATCGACAGGAGTTGCGGGCAACGTGGAATCGCGACCCACACTTGATACCGAGCAATTTGGACTTTCGCGAGAGCCCGCGCCTCTCCAAACGATGGAAGCTGATATCTCGCGTTGACAATCTCGATGTGCGTGGCCGGACGGTCACACCACCGGTCCCGTCGACTTTAAGTTCTACTCGAACACACCTATATGGCTCTAAAACATAAGGTGAGCACCCCCCTCTGATGCCGGCATGGATTTCGAGCGACCTGATCGCATTGCTGAACGTCATCATGATCGACGTCGTCCTGGCCGGGGACAATGCCATCGTGGTCGGCATCGCAGCCAGCCGCGTGGCGCCGCAAATGAGGGCACGCGTCATATTCTGGGGCATTGCGGGCGCAGTGGCGCTTCGCATCATGTTCGCCACGGTCACAGCGCAAATGTTGACGATCGTCGGCTTGACGTTCGCCGGCGGCATTTTGCTGCTCTGGGTCTGCTGGAAGATGTACCGACAGCTGATCGGCAATGGCTCCGCTCACGCCGGCTCGCAAAATCAAGCCGGCACTCTCGCCGCATCGATGACGTTCGGCGAAGCGGTGACGCAGGTCATTCTCGCCGACGTGACCATGTCGCTCGACAATGTGCTGGCGGTGGCGGGGGCTGCCAAGGGCTCGTTTCTGATCTTGAGCCTGGGTCTCGTCATCGGCATCGTGCTGATGGCGGTCGCATCTCATTTCATCGCCAGCTTGCTGGTTCGGTATCCGTGGATTACCTGGATCGGACTGCTGATCGTTGTCTACGTCGCCTTGTCGATGATTTGGGACGGCTGGCACCAGATCGGCCGCGAATATCCCCGCCTCACATTCGCGCTCGTGCGTAATCTTTTTGGCCTCACGCGCTAGTCGCGCTCCGGCCGGGGCGACCTACCGGCCGACGGCGGTCGCCTACGGCGGCCAAGCCGCAGGTGGGTGAGGCATCAGCCAAGCCGCGGGTGGGTACCGCCCAAGGTGGCCCAAAATGCTAGTGGTGCCGCATACTACGCGCAGCGAAATTGCGCCGAAGGCGCACGAGCCGCATCTGGCGGCGTCGCCGGTAGGCCGCCCCGGCCGGAGCGCAATTCCGCGCGTGAGGCCCGAACAAAACCAAAAAAAATGCCCGCGAACCGAGGGGGATCGGATCGCGGGCAACTTCAGATGGCACTCTCAGGGGGAGTGAGGGGATGCGCCATCTCAGACCTTTACAAGATCACAACTCTCGTTCGAAATCAATGCAATATGCCCATAAGTTCTCCTTATTCAGCGATATTCTGTGGCCACCCTAGAACCGTCAGCGACTCCGCTCATCTGGAAAAGCGTCAACTGCTTGCGCGGCATCGTCGCGAATGTAGCGCATGGTTACGGTTGTGCCGATGCGAGAACTGTCCAGCAACCGAACGAGGTCGTCGACGCCAGTGATGGCGTCAGCGTCCAGACCTATGAGAATATCCCCCGGCCGCAAGCCCGCCTGCGCTGCCGGCCCGTCCGGCACGATCTCGAAGATTCGCACCGCCGACGCTTGCGGGGTTCCGGTGCGGTGTCGCATCCGCGCGTCCAGGCTCACTTGTTGCCCGGCGAGGCCAAGCCGCGCGCGCCTGACCCGGCCATGCATCAAAATCTGTGTGAGCACGTGGCGGGCCGTGTTGGCGGCGACCGCGAAGCAGATGCCCTGCGCCCCCATGATGGTCGCCGTATTGATGCCGATGACGCGCCCGGACGAATCGACCAGCGCGCCCCCCGAATTGCCCGGATTGAGTGCGGCATCGGTCTGGATCACATCGTCGATGAGGCGGCCGTTCGTGCCACGCAGACTGCGACCGACAGCGCTGACGATGCCGGCCGTCGCCGTCGACTGAAATCCCAACGGGTTGCCGATGGCGATCGCGATATGACCGGGGCGCACCCGTTTGCTGTCGGCCAATGCCAGCGCAGGCAAAGTCTCGCGCGTTTCCGCCCGCAATACGGCGAGGTCGGTATCGGGATCGCGACCAAGCACGCGGGCTGGAAACTTGAGGCTGCCGCCGAGGGACAGTAAGATCTTCGACGCCCCCTCGACGACGTGGTTGTTGGTCAGCAGGATCCCGTCGGGCGAGATGACCACGCCGGAGCCGGTACCGTGCGCGCGCCTGCCATCCCGCTCGCCCGAGATCTCAATGTGCGCCACCGCCGGCGACGCGCGCTCGATCGTGTCTGAGACGGTGCGGCTATAGACGTCGAGCAGATTGTCGTCGGCCGGCACGTCGGATCTGGCGTTTGCGCGGACGCCATCAGCCGGGTCGGCCGGCGTGCCAAACGATAGCCATTTTACTTGCGAGATCATCTCCACTCTCCGCTGCAAAGGTCTTCGGCAGCAGATATGGGAACGGTCGCGGACGGAATCGAGAGCCTGGACCAGGGTGATTTGAGGCGGCGATGCGCGGCCTATCTGAGCGCCAGCGCACCGAGTACGGCACCCTGGAGCACCATTACGCCGAGCCAATGCGCGCCGTCGATGATCGACAACATCAGCGGGGCGCGTTGATACATATTGTTGACGAGCAACGGCATCAGGGTGAATCCGAACCAGAGAACAGCCGCAGCCGGCATCCCGATGGCGGCCGACACCTGAAAACCAGCAAGCCTGAGAATGAGCAGCAGTTGCGTCAACAGCCAGGCCATGGCCAGTTGCGCGAGAAAGGTTGCAGCCAACATGGCGGGTGGTGGGCTTGTGGCGGCGACTCCTGGATCGATGCGCGACGCGGCCCTCCACGGACGACTGAGTGCTGCGTACCACACGGCGCCGAAAGCAAAACTGACGGCTGCAGCCAAAGGCAGCGCCCAGATGTTCAACCCACCAGTCAGTATCATGCTAAATCCCCCGTCACACACGAGCCGCAGCAACCGCTTGACGATAGGATCAAATATGCGCCTAGACCACGCAAATCCGCGGTTCCCATGGCACTCCCCGGAGTTGCGGTAATGGCGGCGTGGCGGCGGCGCTGGTGGCGAAGGGATGCTGCAGCTCTGGCCGCGTTTGAGGGCTTGCGGCCGTGCGTGGTCATCACCGGCGCATCGGAGGGTATCGGGCTCGCATTCGCGGAACTCTTAACCGCTGCGGGATCCGACATCTTGTTGATCGCGCGCGATGCCAATCGGCTGGACGCGGTGTCGGCAGCCCTCAGGCGTTCAGGGGGCAAAGGCCGCGTTACCGTCATGGCGCTCGACGTGACCGCTGCCGACGCCGTGCCGCGCATCGACGAAGCGCTTGCCGCGAACCAGAATTACGCGGATATTCTCGTCAACAATGCCGGCAGCGGGCTGAGCGGCCCGTTCGCGACACAGCCGGTGGCCGCCATCGAGAACCTGCTTTCCCTCAACATCGTCGCGTTGACGCGGCTGACGCGGCACGTGCTGGCCGGGCAACTGGTGCGTGGCCGTGGCGGCATCATCAATCTTGCCTCGGTCGGTGGCTATGTTCCTGGTCCCCAGCAAGCCGTTTATTACGCCAGCAAAGCCTATGTCATCTCGTTCAGCGAGGCGATCGCTGCCGAGACCGCCGGGCGCGGCGTGCATGTCATGGCCGTCGCGCCTGGTCCCATCGATACCGGATTTCACAGCAAAATGCAGGCGGAGGGCACCCTCATGCGCCTGCTGGTGCCACAGCTCAGCGCTCGCCGCGTGGCCAAAAGCGCGCTGCTCGGGTTTTGGCTCGGCCACCGCGTCGTCGTACCGGGGCTTATCAACTGGCTGCTGGTCGTCTGCATCCGCGTCCTGCCACATCGGCTGTTGCTACCGCTGATCGGCAACCTGCTGCGACCGTCGGCGCTCCCGGTCGAGGATGGCACGCTCAAACCGCGCCCCCCCCCGCGAGGTTGGCGACGGCTCCCCCAAGCCTTGATGTATTTGCGAAGTCGCCGATTTCTGCCATTTCTTTGCGCAATTTTCATAAACTGTGGCTAATGTGAGATCTCGCCTCGTGGCCTCAGTTTTGCGTACCGCGAAGCGACCAACGGCGGGATGGGCATCAGCCTATTCCGCCGTTCTCGTTCACTTATTGTTCTTGACATGCCCGCTGCCTGCCGTTACGCCTTGATGACGAGCGGGCAACAGTCGGTGCAGCATGTACGGTAACATCACCACGTTGGCGTTCGTCGGCATTGAAGCCCGGCCGGTGGACGTGCAGGTGCGGATTTCCGGCGGCCAGTTTCATTTCGCCATTGTCGGCCTGCCCGACAAAGCCGTCGCCGAAAGCCGCGAGCGGGTGCGCAATGCGCTGCACGCAATGGGCCTCGGGCTGCCGTCCAAGCACATCACCGTCAACCTTTCTCCCGCCGACCTGCCGAAAGAGGGCAGTCACTTCGACCTCGCCATCGCGCTTGCGCTGATGGCGGCCATGGGGGCTTTGTCGCCCGATACGATCGCGGATTACGCAGCGGTCGGCGAATTGGCGCTCGATGGGGCCATTCGCAGCGTGCCGGGTGTGCTGCCGGCCGCCATCGGGGCCAACATGCTGGGCAAGGGGCTCATCTGTCCAGCAGCCAACGGCAGCGAGGCGGCGTGGGCGGGTGAAGATATGCGTGTGCTGGCACCGCCGCACTTGTTGTCCCTCGTCAACCACTTCAAAGGCACGCAAACGCTGCCCCGGCCGCAGCCCAACCTGGAACGCGCCGATCCGCAGGCGCTCGACCTGCGAGATATCAAGGGTCAGGAGGGTGCCAAGCGCGCGTTGGAGGTTGCCGCCGCCGGGGGGCACAACCTGCTCATGGTCGGGCCGCCCGGCTCCGGCAAGACCATGCTGGCGCAGCGCTTGCCATCAATCCTGCCACCGCTGACGACCGAGGAAATGTTGGGCGTGTCGATGGTGCAATCGTTGGCCGGCGAACTGCTCGGCGGCCGTCTCGCCACGCAACGGCCGTTCCGCTCGCCGCATCATTCGGCAAGCATGGCGGCACTGGTGGGCGGTGGTTCGCGGCCGCGCCCGGGCGAGATTTCGCTGGCGCACCATGGTGTGCTGTTCCTGGACGAGTTTCCCGAGTTTCCGCGCTCGGCACTCGAGGCACTGCGTGAACCGCTGGAGACCGGCACCATCACCATTGCCCGCGCAGCGCAGCGCTCCGAGTTTCCGGCGCGCTTCCAGCTGATTGGTGCCATGAACCCCTGTCCCTGCGGCT
>JANXYD010000278.1 GCA_025350265.1 Hyphomicrobiaceae bacterium
AGTTCGGTGACGCCGGCTATCTCGCCGAGGCGACGTTCGAGCGGGGCCGCGACCGTCGCCGCCATGGTCGCTGGATCGGTGCCGGGCCGGCTCGCTGATACGTTGATAAAGGGAATGGCGAAGTTTGGCAGGCTGGAGACCGGCAGGAACTTGAACGCGATGATGCCGGCCAGCGTCAACCCGACCGCCAGCAGCGTCGTTCCGATCGGGCGCAAAATGAAAGGCCGCGAGAAGTTCATGATGGCGCGCTCACCGATGTTGGTGTTCGCGATGCTCGCTTCACTTTTGTCATGGCCGCGCAGGCGGCCACCCAAGCATGCTGCAAAGGCACGCAGGTCTGCACGTCACTGCCACAGTGTGCGAAGGCTGCAATTCGCGCTGCGAGGAAGACAAAGTTGGACTTGCTTGGGTGGCCGCCTGCGCGGCCATGACAATAACTTTGGAGGTTGGTTGCGCGTGGATTTTTCGATTGTCGCATGCTCCCTACTCCGCCGCGCGCGGGAAGGAGACCGCAACCGGCTGCTCGCTGTTGGCTGCGGGCCGGCCGGTGGCCAAGCGCATCCGCAGACGTTCCATCGCCAGATAGATGACCGGCGTCGTAAACAGCGTTAGAAGTTGCGACAGCAGCAGCCCGCCGATGATCGTCACGCCGAGCGGATAGCGCAGTTCCGAGCCGGTGCCGTTTTCGAGCGCCAGCGGCAGCGCGCCGAACAACGCCGCCAGCGTCGTCATCATGATCGGCCGGAAGCGCAGCCGGCAGGCCTCAACGATCGATTGCTCGGGCGTCAGACCGCGCGTGCGCTCGGCGTCGAGTGCGAAGTCGATCATCATGATCGCGTTTTTCTTGACGATGCCCATCAGCAGCACGATGCCGATCAGCGCCACCAGTGACAGATCGATGCGGCAGATCATCAACGCCAGCACCGCGCCGATACCCGCCGATGGCAGCGTGGTGAGGATCGTGAATGGATGCACGAAGCTTTCATAAAGCACGCCGAGCACGATGTAGATGGTGATCAGCGCCGCCACGATCAGCCACGGCTGGCTGGCGAGCGACTTGGCGAACTCGGCCGCGTCACCCGAATAGGTGCCGACGATGAGACCGGGCACGTCGATGGCTTTTTGTGCGGCGTCGATGGCCGCGACGGCGTCGCCGAGCGCTGCGCCCGGTGCCAGGTTGAAGCTCAGCGTCGCCGATGGAAATTGATCCTGGTGATTGTTGGTGAGCGGCGCCTGGATGCGGTCGATCTTGGCGATGGCATTGAGCGGCACCTGCGAGCCCGTCACCGACGGCACGTACAGACGAGCCAACGCCTGCGGGTCGGATTGATATTGCGGCAGCGCCTCGAGCACCACGCGATACTGGTTGGATTGGGCGTAGATCGTTGAAATCTGGCGCTGGCCAAAGGCGTCGTTGAGCGCGTCGTTGAGCGCCTGCATGGAAACTCCCAGCCGGCCCGCACTGTCGCGATCGAGCCTGACGAATGCGCGCAATCCACCGTCTTGCGTATCGACGGTGAGGTTTCTCATGATGGGCTGGTCGGCGAGTTTCTGCCGGAGCTGTTCGGCCCAGCGATTGACCTCCGCGCCGTCGCTGCCGGTGAGCGTGAACTGGTATTGCGCACGCGTGATGCGCGTCGAGATCTGGATATCCTGCACCGATTGGAAGAATAGCGTCACGCCTGGAATAGTGGCGCTGACCTGCTCCAGGCGGGGGATGACTTCGGCGGCTGAACTCCGCCGCGAGGCGCGCGGCTGCAAGGTTATCTTCAGCGAGCCGACATTGGGCGTGCTGTTGACGGAGGACACGCCGATCACCGAAACCACGCCGGAAACATCCGGGTCCCGGCGGATTTGATCGGCAACCAAGCCCTGCAGTCGCGTCATTTCGTCGAACGAGACTTCCGGGCCGGCCTGGATGACAGCGTTGATCAACCCGGTATCCTGCGCCGGCAAAAAGCCCTTCGGCACGAGGATGTAGAGCACGATGGTCAGCACGAGGGTGAGAAACGTCGCCAACAGCGTCAGCCGTTGAAAACGCAGCACGACGCCGAGCGTGCGCATGTAGAGTTCGACGACCCCATCGATCGCGCGCGCAAAAATGCTGCGACGGGTGGTGGTGTCTTCAGGTACATGCTTGAGGAGCAGCGCGCACATCATTGGCGTCAGCGTCAGCGAGACGATGGCGGAGACCACGACGGCGATCGTCAAGGTCAGCGCGAATTCGCGGAACATGCGGCCGACCAGGCCCGTCATGAACAGCAATGGAATGAACACCGCGATCAGCGACAGCGTCAGCGAGATGACGGTGAACCCGATCTCCCGCGCGCCGCGCAGCGCTGCATCGAGCGGGCCGTCACCGTCCTCGATGTGACGCACGACGTTCTCGATCATGACGATGGCGTCATCGACGACAAAGCCGGTGCCGATGGTCAGTGCCATCAGCGACAGGTTATCAAGGCTGAAGCCGCACAACCACATGACGCCGAACGTGGCGATCAGCGACACCGGCAGCGCCACGCCGGCGATGATGGTGGCGCGCAGCGATTGCAAGAACATCAGCACCACCAGCACCACCAGCCCGACCGCCAGCACCAGAGTGAACTGCACGTCGTGGACCGACGCACGGATCGTTTCGGTGCGGTCGTGGACGACGGTGAGCTTGACTCCCTTGGGCATGCCGCGCTCGAGTTTGGGCAATTCGGCCTTCAGGCGATCAACCGTCTCGATGACGTTGGCGCCAGGCTGACGCTGCACGTTGATGATGACGGCGGGTGCGCCCTGGTACCAGCCGCCGACCTTGGTATTTTCCAGCCCGTCGGCGACGGTCGCAACGTCGGAAAGCAACACCGGCCCGCCATTGCGATACGCCAGGATGATCGGCTTATAGCTGTCGGCGCTGGTGATCTGATCGTTGGCGGCGATGGTGTAGGATTGAAACGGCCCGTCAAGCGAGCCCTTCGGGCCGGTGACGTTGGCCGCGGTGATCGCGCCACGCAGATCGGCCATCGACAGACCCATCGACGACAGCTTGGCGAGATCGGCCTGGATGCGAATGGCAGGCTTGATGCCGCCTTCGACAGACACGTGCCCGACGCCGGAAACCGAGGCCAGCCGCTGCGAAATCAGCGTGTCCGCCATATCGGACAACTGCCGCAGCGCCACTGTGTCGGAGGTCAGCGCCAGCGTCACGATGGCGGTGTCGGCTGGGTTCACCTTGGCGTAAAGCGGCGGATAGGGCAGCGTGCGTGGCAAGGTCGAACCGGCGGCGGTGATGGCGGCCTGTACGTCCTGCGCGGCGGCGTCGATGTCGCGGTCGAGATTGAATTGCAGCGTGATCTGGCTGATGCCGTACGACGACGACGAGGTCATCGTCGTCAACGCCGGAATCTGGCCGAACTGGCGCTCCAGCGGCGCCGTGACCAGGTTCGACATGGTGTCGGGATTGGCACCAGGCAGCTGCGTCGTTACCTGAATGCTCGGAAAATCCACCTGCGGCAGCGATGCCACCGGCAGCCACATATAGCCGAGCCACCCTGCCAGCACGCACGCGAACGCCAGCAGCGTCGTCGCCACGGGCCGCCTGATGAACGGACCGGACACGCTGAGACCGTGGTTGGTCGTGGTCAGGTCGTCATCGGCCTCGGCCAGTGGTCCTTGGCTGCCCGGCTGATCGCTCATTGCGGTACACTACGCGGCGCGGTTTCAGTCTTGGCTTCGACGCCGCGCCGCGTACCATCGCGTCCTTCGCCGCGCCGTTTTCCCTCACCGCGACGCGTCGTGTCGGCTGGGGCGTCGGCGGCAGGATTGAGGATCGGCTGAGGTGTGGACGCCGACATTGCGGTGGCTTCGGGTGTTGCGGCTGCCGCGACGGGTTTTTCAGCCGGAGCCTTGCCATCGTCGCCGCTCGCCCCCGGCGTGGGGGGCGTGACGGAAATCCGCGAGCCGTCCTGGAGACGGGCAAAGCCAGTGGTGACGACCCGCTCGCCGGCGGTAACGCCTTTCTGCACGACCGATTGTGTATCGTTCTGCACGCCGATACTGACAGGCCGCTGCGCCACGCGCTTGTCTGCGGTGGCCACGAACACATATGTCCCCAACGGGCCGCGCTGGATCGCCGGTGTCGGTACCACGACCACCTGCTTCAACGTATCGACCAACACGCGCGCGTTGACGAACTGGCCCGGCCAAAGCTGCAGTTTGGTGTTCGGCAACTCAGCCTTGAGCTTGATCGTGCCAGTGGTTTGATCGACCTGGTTGTCCACGACCGTGACGGTGCCGCTGTCGAGCGCGATCTTGTTGTCGGCATCCATCACGTCGACCGTCAGCACGCCTGCGGCCATTGCCTTGGCGACCTGCGGCAACTGTTGTTGCGGCAGCGTGAAGATCACCGAAATCGGCTGCAACTGCGTCAGCACGACGATGCCGGGATCGGCGGTGCGCGAGACGTTTCCGGCGTCGATCATGCGGATGCCGGTGCGGCCGGAGATCGGTGCAATCACCCTAGCGTAGTCAAGCACCGTCTGCGCGCTGGCGACGGTGGCCGCGTCCGACGCCACCTGGGCCGTCAATTGCCGCACTAGCGCCTCCTGCGTATCGACCGTTTTTTGGGCGATGATACCGGAGGTGATCTTGCTGTAGCGGTCCATATCCTTCTGGGCGTTGAAGAGCTGGGTCTCGTCGACCTGCTTTTTCGCCACGACCTGATCGAGGGCCGCCTGGAACGGCACGGGATCGATCTCCGCCAGCACGTCGCCCTGCTTGACGAATTGCCCCTCGGTGAAATTGAATTTGTTGATCTTGCCCTCGACCAGGGCCTTGACCGTCACCGTGTTGAGCGCCTTGACGGTCCCTACACCCTCTAGCAAGATCGGCACATCGGTTGTCCTGGCGTCGCCGAGCAGCACCGGCGATGGCAGTTCGCCTGCAGCACCGCCGCCGCGTTTGCCCCCGACCGCCGCCGCCAGCGACTTGAGCTGGGTCTGCTTGGTGGAGGCGGCGTAAACCAGCACCACAGCCGCCACTGCGACGGCAAGGCCAAAGAACCGCTTGAGAAACTTTTTCACGATCGAATTCGCCTTTCAATGCGGCGCGCCCTTCACCGGACGTCTGCGCATCTTGGTATGAACGGCGCACCGCGCCACCTCCGTCGATATGCGGGGTCCGGCGCAAGCGCGCTGCCCGATTTGCGGGCACGGTAGGGGAACGCACCTGAATTTCCAATAGATTTACGGCGACGGCAAGTCACTTGCCGCGGCTGCCGGGCGCACCGGCACCGGCCTGGGGGCTGTGGGCCGTTGTGTGCGTGCGTCGCCTTGCGTATGCCGAGACCGCAACGTAGTTTGCACAAATCTGCCATCCCACAGTCTGCGGAACCCAGCATGCTCGGAACCACGATCCCGGCTTTCGTTCTCAATCTGGATCGCGACCAGGACCGGCTGACCTGGATGACGGCCGAACTGGGCCGCGTCGCGATCCCTTTTGAGCGCATCCCCGGTGTGTTCGGAACGGCGGTGCCGGCGGCCATCCGGCCTTATCTGGCTGCGGCCATGGCCGATCCATCAAACACGCTGAAACCTGGGGAGGTCGGCTGTTGGGCCAGCCACCTGACCGCGCTGCGGGAGGTGGTTGAGCGCGATCTGCCTTATGCCCTTGTGTTCGAAGACGACATCGCGGTCGGGCCGGGGTTGGCGGCGGCGCTGGCTGAGGTCGATCGGTTGCCTGCAGGCTGGGACATGGTGCGGTTGGCGTGGACCAGCAAACGCCATGTCGTGCCCGTCTGCGACTTGGCACCGGGCGCGACCGTGGTGCAGTTTTCGCGCCTGCCGCTCGGTGCCGCCGCCTATCTCATAAGCCGGGCGGGTGCTGCCAAGGTGTTGCGATCACCGAGGCTCGGCTACGAACCGATCGACTTGGCCTGGCGCTCGTGGTGGACGTACGGTGTTAAGACCTACGGCATCAGCCCGCCGCCGGTGCGACAGAACATCTTCGATCTGTCCTCCATTGAATCACTCGGAGGCCGCCCCGGCACGTTCGTGCACGACCGCAATACCCTCGCGGCATTCGCCCGCAACCGACGCAACCGGCTGGCGGGGCTGTTTGCCCAGATCAGGTTTCTCGGCCCCGCCGCGTGGACTAACTGCGCCGTTCGCAACTTGACCAAAACTGCGGTCGCGATGCCAGGGTCGCCGCCAGATCACGGGTGACGCCGGGCATCGGTTTGGCGTAGGTGTCTGCAACTGCGTGCAGTGGTGGGCTGAGTTCCCCACCTCAACCTCAAGCGATGGAGACGTCATGAAAGACATCATGGGCATGATGAAGAAGGCGCAGGAGCTGCAGGGCAAGATGCAGCAGATGCAGGCCGATCTGGCCGCCATGGAGATCTTCGGCCAATCCGGCGGCGGCCTCGTCAAGGCGACGCTCAACGGCCGCGGTGACGTACTCGGCGTCAAGATCGATGCGTCGCTGCTCAAGCCCGAAGACGGCGAGATGCTTGAAGATCTGATTGTGGCCGCCTGCAACGACGCCAAGTCGAAGGCCGAAACGGCGATGCAGGCCAAGATGGCCGAGGCGACCGCCGGGCTGCCGATCCCGCCGGGCATGAAGCTGTTTTGATCCAAGCAGGATTTCCGAAAAGTGTCCTCGCGGTTTTCGGTAAAAATCTTGCTCAGTAGGGGTGCGCATGACGGCCGATGTTGAGACGATCGTGGTGGGGGCCGGCGTGGTCGGGCTGGCTGTCGCGCGGGCGCTGAGTGCCAGCGGCCAGGAAACGCTGGTGCTTGAGCAGCACGGGCTGATCGGCTCGGAAGTGTCGTCGCGCAACAGCGAGGTGATCCATGCGGGGCTCTATTATCCGCCGGGCTCGCTCAGGGCTGAGCTGTGCGTGCGCGGCAAGACGATGCTGTACGATTTCGCGCGCGAGAACGGCGTCGCGCATGCGGCCATCACGAAGTTGCTGGTGGCCACCAACGAGGCGCAACTGCCCAAGCTTGCGGCCATCCGCGAGACGGCGCGGCGCAACGGGGTCGACGATCTGCAACCGTTGACGTCGGCTGAAGCGAAGCAAATGGAGCCGGAAGTCGCCTGCGCCGCGGCGCTGCTTTCGCCATCGACGGGAATCATCGACAGCCACGGCTACATGGTTGCCCTCGAGGGCCATTTGACGTCGCGCGGCGGGCAGGTGGTGCTGGACACGCCGGTGGAGGCGATTTCGCGCGCGGGCAACGGGGTGTTCGAACTGGTGCTTGGTGGGGCCGCAGGCGGCACCATCACCTGCGCAAATCTGGTGCTGGCAGCCGGGCTGCATGTCTCCAAACTTGCGCGCACGCTGGCGTTCGGCGCGCGCTACCAGGTGCCGGAAACTTACTTCGCTAAAGGGCAATACTACGCGTTGAGCGGCAAATCACCGTTCAGCCGGCATATTTATCCGATGCCGGACGGCGCTTGGCTCGGCCTGCACTCGACCGTCGATCTCGGCGGGCGCTGCAAGTTCGGCCCGGACATCGAATGGATTCCTGCGATCGATTACAGCTTCGACACCGCCAAGATGGACAAGTTTCTCGACAGCATTCGCAGTTATTATCCAGCCCTCGATCCGAGCCGCCTGCATGCCGATTACACCGGCATCCGGCCCAAACTGTATCGCGAGGGCGAACCGGTACCGGATTTCCGCATCGATGGGCCGGAGACGCATGGGTTCGCGGGCCTCGTGGTGCTCGCCGGCATCGAAAGCCCCGGTCTGACAGCCAGTCTGGCGATCGCCGACGTGGTGCGCGAGCGGCTTTCGGCGCGCTGACGCGTTTGCTGAAGGCACGTGAAGGAACATATGGAACGGATGCGCATTGCGGCCAACTGGGGAAGTGGCGTAGGCAGCGCGCCAACAATTTCAAGCGTTAGGGCGATGGGCCCTGAGGAAGGTTCGCACGTGGCGCACCGCCAAAGGAATTCGATCGGGGGGCCTCTTCCAGGGATAAAGGCTTACCTCTGAATTCGGCGCAAGCAGCGCAGATTCCATCGCCGTCGCGAAGGGGTGTGCCGGAATGTCATCCGGTAAAATCAGTATAGGGGTCTGGCAAGAGCGCGCGAAAGTCCGTGATACTGTGAAGACGAAGTCGGGGTTGGACCGATACATCTTGCTCAGGAAGGTATCAATCGCCGCCATTGTAACGTCGGGTCGTCGCGCGCATAGCGATGGGCCCCAGTCTTTGATATTGTTTTGGTAGAAAAGGTCAGGCGCGTCGGGGTTAAACCCACTGGGTTGTGCCAGTACAGCCGCCACGACGCGATCGGGTGCTCGTTTGATTAGGTTCCATATGAATGGGCCGCCGATGCAGAAGCCCATTACAAGGAATTCACTAAAGCCCAAGTGATCCATCAAGCCGAGTTGGTCATCCGTGAAAGCGTCCCAAGGTCGCTCGACATCAAGCGGACCGGTCGACTGACCACCGTCGGCGTTTCGCAGGTCCATCGCAACACAGCGGTATTCACCTTTGAATTCATCGACCGCATTGAAAGGTGCGTTCCCACTGAAGAAAGAGATGGTCGAGTTCAACCCGCCACCGGGAATAAGCAAGAGAGGAAAGCCAGATCCCGTCACTTCGTAGTGAATGCGGATGTCGCCTCGTTCGTAGAACGGCATCAGCAGCACCCTCCGCACATTGATGAAGAAGTTCACGATCGCAGTGCGGATAGATGACCATGCCCAAACAGGTGCGGCAAGCGGCGCTTTCGTTTGCACGGGCCGGGACTGCCCAGTGACGTTGCCTTGCCTCCATGCTCGAAGCTCACTCGGAAGCTGCCGGTCCCGGTCGGGTCTTGGCAAGTCAGGCGACCGTGCCCCCCAAATGCCTTCCCTAACTGACGCCGGCTCTGATCGGCGGTCGGTGCGGGGTGCTGGCGTGGTGGACACTGCAACTTACGTGCATCCTTGCCCATCAAGCTGTTTGGTCAGCGTCACTGGCCCGCTATCATCCAGGTCCAGAGATCTGCCTCAATGAAAAACCTTCGGAGGACGCTCATGCTTCGCAAACTCATGCTCGCGGCGATCGCCACTACTGCGCTCGCCTTCTCAACCACGGCATTCGCGCAAGGCACTTCGGCCGAGGCCAAGGCCATGCTGGAAAAGGCGGTCGCCGCCGTGAAAGCCGACAA
>JANXYD010000283.1 GCA_025350265.1 Hyphomicrobiaceae bacterium
GATGATGACACGATCGCCGATGAGGGCGTGGATGATTGATGCGTTGGGGCCGACGTAGCTGTCGCGGCCGATGGTGACGCGGTAGCCGATAACGGCACCGGCAGTGATGGTGCTGCCAGCGCCGATCCAGGCCTCACGTCCGATGACGGCACCTGGTTCGATGCGAACGCCAGGTTCGATCCGGGCGCTGGGGTGAACATGGGGCTCGCCCGCCTCGCTCATGGCCACCTTGGGGTGCATGGCTTCAGGGTAGAACAGCGCCAGTGCCTGGGCGAAGCCACGGTAGGGCGCGCGGAGTTGCAGCGCTGTGATGCCGGCGGGGACGCGCGCGGCCAGCGCAGGCGCGACGAGACAGGCACCCGCGCGGGATGCCTGCAGCTGCGGCAGGTATTTGCGGTTGTCGATGAACGAGAGGTGGCCAGGACCCGCGTCATCCAGCGCGCGGATGTCGCTGATCAGTTGGGCGGGATCGGCGTCTGCGGGGAGTTCGCAACCGAGTTTGGTCGCCAAAAAATGCAGGGAAAACGGGCCGGAGCGAGCAAAAAAACCAGGATGTTCCATCACGGAGCGGCACTCGCAGACTGGCGTTTTCGATCGATGGCGCGGCTCGCGTCACCAATCTCGATCAGGGACGCCACGACGCTCGGGGGCAGGGTCTTTAGCACAGCGCCATCTTTAAACGGCATCTGAAACAGTGTGAAGCAGTATTCCGTTAAACGACGCGCGAACGGGGCATAAAGTAGATCGGGCGGTCGTTGCGCGACCGCCCGATTGCAATGTCGTCATGCCCACTTAAAGCATCAGAACTTGGTCGAGGCACCGAACCGGAAGAACTGTGTCGTATCGCCAGCCGCCTTTTTGATCGGCTGAGCAAGATCGAGGCGGAGCGGTCCGAGCGGCGAGGCCCACAGCAAGCTTGCACCAGCCGAGGCGCGAATGCTGGCGTCGTCGCCGGTGAGGCAGACGCCTTGCGATGAACCGTCTGGATTTTTGGGTGCATTGCATTGAGCGTTCAATGACTTCGCACTCGCTCCGGCACCGAACAGCGAGCCGGCGTCGGCGAACACAGCACCGCTCATCCCGAGATCGTCTGGGATGAAGGGCAGCGGAAAGCGCACTTCTGCGGTCGTTGTCCAGTAGTTGCGACCGCCGAGGGCGTTGCCAGTCAGACTGTCACGCGGGCCATAGCCCAGGTTGCCGAAGCCGCGGACCGTTTCGCCGCCTTTGTAGAAGAGGTCGAGCAAGCGAACGTCTTCTCCGCCCCAGCCGGCAATCGTGCCACCCGCAGCACGCGCCACAAAGGTGATCTTCTCTGTGATGGGATAGTAACCGCGGCCTTCGGCGCTGAGACGAGCGTAACGTACGTCACCGCCTAAACCTGCCACATCGACACCCGTCTGGAAGAACGTACCGCTGGTCGGGTTCTTCGGCGAGTTGCGATGATCGACCGTGAAGCCGACGCTCGCCATCGAGGTAATGCGGGCCTGACCGTCACAAGTCCCGTTGTTAACAAAGACGGGATTGCCGTTGGCATCGAGGGCGGGCGTCACGCCGTCGGCCTGAAAGACAGGGGCAAAGCTGTTCGTGAAGCCGCAGGCATCCTTGATCGCTTGAGATGTACTCCCTGCGTAGCCGTAGGGGATGTTGATGGTATCGCGTGACAGTGTGTAGGCGGTGTTGAGCCAGATGCTTTCGGCCAGCGGGAAGGCGGCGCGCAGCGCACCACCAATCTTGGACGTGTTGTAAGGCGTGGTCGAGCTGGCTGTCGTAGTGTTGCGAAAGAGATCGAAGCCGGCGGCTATGTTGGTGCCGAGAAAGCGCGGCTCCGTGAAGCCGAGGTTGATGCCCAACCGCTCTTTCGAGCCTGAAACACCGAGGCGCAGGTACTGGCCGTTGCCGAGCAGGTTGCGTTCCGTCAGGCTGACATCGCCGATGACACCTTCAGAGGTCGAGTAACCCGCACCGAACGACAGTTCGCCCGTTGGTTGCTCCAGCACGTCGACGTCGAGAATAACGCGATCTGGCGCACCCCCGTTGCGGCGTTTGATTTCGACAGTCTTGAAGAAGCCGAGGTTCTGCAGTCGTTTCTTGGAGTTTTCGATCAAGAGCTGATTGTAGGCGTCGCCTTCGGCGATCTTGAATTCGCGCCGGATCACGTAATCCTTGGTGCGTTCGTTGCCGTTGATGTTGATGCGCTCGATGTAGATGCGCGGACCTTCTTCAACCAGGTAGATCACGTTGATCGTGTTGGTGCCGGCGACACGGTCAGTGCGCGGGCGCACGCGGCCGAAGGCAAAGCCTTGCTCGGCGACCTTTAGCGTGAGCGCTTCAGTCGTTTTATCGAGCAGTTGAGCGTTGAAAATCTTGCCGGTCTTGGTGGTGATCTCGCCGTCGAGAGCGTTGGTGTTGACGCCCGGCAATTTCGACTCGATCGTCACCGCACCGAAGTTGAACTGCTGGCCTTCGTCGACAACGAAAGTGATGAAGAAGCCAGAGCCGTCGCGATCGAGTTCGGCGTTGGCCGAGATGACACGAACGTCTGCGTAGCCATTCTTCATATAATATTGACGCAGCAACTCTTTATCGAGGTTGACGCGATCGGGGTCGTAGATGTTCGTGCCCTTGTGGAAATCGAACAGGCCTGACTGGATGGTCGTGATGATGTCGCGCAATTGGCCATCGGTGAAGGCGTGGTTACCGACAAACGCGATGCTCTTGACTTTGGTAGCCTGGCCTTCGCTGATCTCGAACACCACGTTGACGCGGTTGTTGTCGAGTTCGATCAGTTTCGGCTGCACATTGGCCGCAAACCGGCCTTGCCGCTGATAGACAGAAAGGATGCGCTGAACGTCGGCCTGAGCCTTTGCACGGGTAAACACGCCGCGCGACTTCAACTGCACTTCGGCTTCGAGCGCGGCTTTGTCGACTTCGCTGTTACCCTCGAACACGACCTGATTGATGACCGGATTTTCGACGACGACGACCACGATACCGTTGGACGTGCGATTGAGGTGAACGTCGGAAAACAGCCCGGTCGAGAACAGCGCGCGAATTGATTCGTCGGCCTTGGCGTCGTCGTACGCCTCGCCGACGGACAGCTTCATATAGGAGC
>JANXYD010000288.1 GCA_025350265.1 Hyphomicrobiaceae bacterium
GGGAGCCCGTTGCGATGGATGATCTGTAACGACAATATCTTGTCAGGAAACGCCATGTTGGTGGCCTCGCTCAGTGCCACCCATGCCTTCATCAATTTGCCGGGTGTGAACCCCGCCTTTTCCCATACGACAGCGGCATCGGACTGCCGGCAGGGGCCATCGTCGGGCGCAGTAGTGTCGAGTTTCAATTCGGAGCTGTTGAGATTGATGCCGCTCAATTTCACAACCGTTACGGCATCATAGGCCGATTGGGGATGGCCGGGCACCTTGAGTTCATGCAGATGACGCGACAGTGCCGACATCATCGCCGCATATTCATGCTGATAGGCGGGGCTCCACGGCAACGGGAGCCTGATGTCCGCACACGCCGTGCCACGGGCATTCCTGTTGAAGCGGAAACCGGCGTAGGGAATGCCGTACCCGGCGTCAAACAGCCAGGGCGGCGAGAAGATGCCCGCGCTGACGCCGAGCGACAATTTCTTATTCAATTCCAGCGTCGTCTTTGCCCAGCGATCCAATTGCGACCAATCGTACACGCCGGGCTGCGGCTCAATGGCGCTCCATTCCATTTCGACGGCGGCACCGTCGACATAGGGCTTAGACAGCGCCGTTGCATAGAAATCATCAAACGTCGGCAACGCGATATGGTTCATGAAAACGTACAGGCCCAGTGGCTCGTCGCCGCCCGCCGCCCGCGCCGCGCCGGCCATGGCTAGCATACCCCCCAGCAAGATCGTCAAGGTTCGGGCTATACTCACGCAGTTCAACTCCTTTTTCGAACGGTGCAAATTGAGATAACCGCAATTATTGTTCCTCGGAAGACGTTACGTGAGAACAATCAAGCACAGCCCATCGTTTGATTGCACAAAATCCTTATCGTTTCAATCCACGCCCGCCCATGATCTATCTCGCCCGCTCCGACATCAGCCGCAACATGCGCCGCTTCTACGCGCTCCACCTGCAACCCGGTCTGTTTGAATTGGCCCCTGGTGACACGAATGTTGGTTCTAGGCCTTCATCCGCGCCCGCAGGCGAGATTTGCCGTCAATCACTCAAGGTAGGAGTCGGATGCGGGAATCCCGCCAGTCCGGATCTGTGCGGGGGGCGACCGGCAACGGTCGTCCCTACCGCGATCCCCACTTGGCCAGCTATGCTCGAAGCTGGGCGGTAGGCTGTCAACCGGCGAACGAAGGCGGTCTTGGAGGGATAGGATGAGTGCCGTTTCGACGCCGGGACGGGTCTTCGTGTAGAGGGTTTCGGATGACGGCCCGCATGGACGATGCCACGCGCACTGGGGCCGTTGTCCGAAACCCTCTACAATCACGACCATCGTCGATTTGCTGACTTGGCATATGCGGTTCGGCAGCTCATGGATAGGATAGCTGACAGTCAAGGACAGTCGGGGACGCTTAAGGCTCACCGCAATCGGAACTATCACCGTTATTGAATATGCTCGAAGCCCCTGACGAACCGGTGACCGGTGCGTCCGGGGGCGAAGTGCAGTGAACACTCTGCCCAAATGTTAGTCGAGTGACGTTAGATTTACCAAACGTAAATGTCTCACCGATCTTCGGTGTGCCGATTCTCTCTTCGGGTACTTCGCCGCCCGCGCGACATTGGCGATCGAGTTCGGGCGAACTTGTTTCAGTCTGCACTCGCTACCGATCCAGCATTTCAACTATTGAAGTCTTGTTTCAGCGAGGGCAACGTATCGGCTGCCGCGACACCACCACGCTTATGTCTCACGCCAATTGAGTTGCCGTTCCTCTCCGCACTGGACCTCGAAATTAGTAGGCCATCATTCGCGCCGGTTATCGCTTTAGCCAGAGGGCTCGAACTGCTGCGGGTCATCAATGAGCAGCGCCAATCGACTGTCGGCTCGCTTCACAAGGCGACCGGCTTAGACAAGGCGACCATTGTCCGAATGCTTGAGACACTGGAGCATGAGGGTTACGTTTTGCGATGCGAGGAACCAAAGGCTTACTTACCTACTGGTCGTTCCCTTCTGCTTAGTCAAGGCTACGACCGCCATGTCTGGACCGGAAACGTCGCGGAGCCAATACTGAATGAGTTTCGTCGGCAGATCCAGTGGCCTTCCGACGTAGCCGTATTCGACCACGATGCCATGATCGTCGCGCACACGACGCGACAGCATGGGGCGTTGATGATTAGTCGACGCCCGGGGTTTCGCTTTCCGCTGCTCGGCACTTCGCTTGGACGAGCGTACCTCGCGTTCTGCACTGAGGCGGACTGCGAGCGGATTGTCACGCGGCTGGCGGATGATCCCGAACCCAGCAACGAACTCGCACGCCATCCCCGGCGATTTGCGCGCATGCTGAGCGAGATCCGTCAGACTGGCTTCGCTGTTATGGACGATGCCTATAGCCGGTCGGTGTTTGCAGGATCGGTATGGGCTTTCGGCGTTCCGGTGATGAGCCACGGAACCTTGTTCGCGAGCATGAATATCATGCTGCTCCGCGGCGCCGTCTCGCGCGAAGAAGGGATCCGCCAATACTTGTCGCCGCTGCGAGAGTCGGCGGCGAAGATTGCGGAGGCCCTGAACGCCCATCTCCGGACGCGCGCCAGCCTGCATGTTGCGAACCACTGAGCGACTGAATGCGTCGATAGTCGCACGCGCGGCGTGAATACCGTCATTTCACCTATTGAAATATGCTTTCATTTCATTTGACCACTGCCTTGGCAGCATGGGATCGTTGAGATGCACTGTAGCGATAACCTGGTCTGGGGATTCGCAATCAGCGTCTATTAGGTAGGCCCCGTTCAACAGCATAGTGGGCCAAAAGACGGGAGGTTCTATGCTGGATAGGTTTTTGCGCCGCGAAGGTATACACGGCGCGTCGGCGGCTAATTTGCTTACGCGCGTAGTGCCGATCGTTTTAGCGTTAATTTTGACGCTTAGGTATCTTGTCGTCCCGGCCGCTGCTCAGACGCCCGGCGTCACGCCGACGGAAATTAGGCTCGGCCAGTCGATGCCCTACAGCGGCAACGGTTCGGCGTATGCGTCGGTCGGCAAGGCGATGCTCGGCTACTTCGAGAAAATCAACAAGGAGCAGGGCGGCGTCAACGGCCGCCAAGTGAAACTCATCAGTCTCGATGACGGGTTCTCTCCGCCGAAGACGGTGGAAGCCACGCGCAAGCTGGTCGAGCAAGACGACGTGCTGGCCATTTTCGGTACGCTTGGCACCGCGCCCAACACGGCAATCCACCGTTATCTCAATAGCAAGAAGGTTCCGCATTTGTTGGTCACAACAGGTGCGACGAAGTGGGCCGATCCCAAGAACTTCCCTTACACCACTCCCGGTATGGCATCCTACCAGACCGAGGGGCACATCTTCGCGCGCTATCTGGCCTTGAAAAGCGTGG